>NZ_CALEMX010000387.1 GCF_937910335.1 uncultured Gimesia sp.
CTAAGTCACCGCTCGTTGACCCGACGAGACTGTTGGCAGACGAGATAAACCCATTAATATAAGATTGATCAATCAGAGAAAGGATTCGCACCTTTATACCATTGATCAGGTCAGTCTTCTACTAATATTTTCACCATAACGACATAGTGTTCCCATTTGACAGAGCTGGAGCGAACAGTTGCCTGAACCTGTCCCACAACAAGATTTATCCGACAGTCAAAGTATGTTGACTGCGCTGACAGAACTAATGGAACAGTTTGTCAATGAGTGGGAAGCGAAAGAATCTCCGCCCGAATTAAAAAATTATTTTCAAAACCAGCTACAGCCCAACCACTTCATGTTAATCGAACTGATTAAAATCGATCTGGAATTTCGCTGGCAGCAATTTAATTTCCCCAAACGAATCACGGAATATTTCGATGAGTTCCCCATGCTTCTGGAAGAAAGCGTTCCCGTTGATTTGCTATACGAAGAATATCATCTTCGCCGACAAAATGGTTTTGATGCTGATCCCGAGGAATTCCTCAGGTTATTTCCTACAGTGGCCCCGCAGCTGGAACAACTTTTTGGTTTGAACCATGACTTTGTCTCCACCAAAATATTTAAACCACCCGCTACAGAGGTATTTGACAGTTTTAAGCCAGGGGATACGATTGATGAATTTGATTTATTGACATTGCTGGGAAAAGGTGCTTTCGCAAAGGTTTATCAGGCGCGTCAGAATTCCATGCAACGCCTGGTAGCTTTAAAGATATCGGGGAATTCCAGTACGGAACCACAAACGCTCGCACAGTTGGATCATGATAATATTGTACGTGTTTTCGACCAGCGATTAATCTCAGACCAAAAAGTCCGCCTGCTATATATGCAATACCTCCCGGGTGGCACGTTACAACCTGTGATTGAACATATCCGAAAGACGGCTCCCTCGGAAAGATCGGGCAGAGTCCTGCTCAATGCCATCAACGAGTCGCTGGAATTCCGAGGAGAATCCTGCCCTTCTGAATCCATGACCCGACAGACTTTGAACTCCCTTTCATGGCCTGAAACGATTTGCTGGTTAGGTATTCGTCTGGCAAATGCATTGGACTATGCTCATCAAAAGGGAATATTGCACCGCGATATCAAACCCGCCAATGTTCTCCTGACAGCAGAGGGCATACCGAAACTGGCTGATTTTAACATCAGCTTCAGCTCCCATGTAACAGGTACCACCCCCGCCGCCTACTTCGGCGGAAGTCTGGCTTACATGTCACCAGAACAACTCGAAGCTTATGACCCCACTCATAGTCGACTCCCCGAAAGCCTCGACGAAAGAAGTGATATTTACTCGCTAGGCTTGATGCTTTGGGAATTATTGACGGGTATGCGCCCCTTTCAAGATCCTTCCCTCCAATCCGGCTGGTCAGCCTTAATAAAGCAGATGATTCAACATCGCAAAACGGGACCTTCATTGAGAAACATGCCACAACACCTGCCTCCTGACTGTCCGGAGCATTTGATAACCGTTTTGCAAAAGTGCCTGGCCCCCTCTCCCGAAGATCGCTGGAACTCTGGTGCTGAACTTACCAGTCAACTGGAATTATGTCTAAATCCCAGAGCACAACAAATACTGTTTCCCTCTCCCACAAGCTGGTTTACTCGACTGAAAGGCTGGGAAATTCCGCTGATCATTTTCATTGTTGCCATTCCAAATATTCTGGCCGGTTTATTCAACTTCTTTCATAATCAAAAACATATCATTGAACACTTGAAAAATTCGCAAGATGCGTTTTGGCAAATACAATCGATTATTAATCTCATTGCTTATCCTCTGGGATTGAGTTTGATTGGCTGGCTTGCCTGGACGGTTCTACGATTTCCAGCAACCAATACAGATGAAAACCAGTTAAAAGATCAGAAAGCTGCCGCCATGCAAAAGCGGTGTCTTCGATTAGGACATTATGCTGCTCTGATCTGTATCACAGAATGGATCATCGCAGGAATTGCGTATCCCATTAGTATGCACTATGCAATCGGATCTCTGCAGATCACGGACTACATTCATTTCCTGGGCTCACTCTTACTATGTGGCTTGATCGCCGCCAGTTATCCTTTTTTTGGAGTTACCTACATCAGCCTGCATGCCCTTTATCCTCGATTACTGCAATCCAATGAATTTCGTCAGCAGACGCCACAAATCTTCGTTCAAACCAAACGGCTGACTTGGATCTATCTGATCATGGCTTTTTTAGTGCCTACGCTGAGTATTGCCACTCTGGCGCTGATTAATCTGGATGACAAGCTCGCCATCGGAATTCTGACAGTTGCCGGAACTCTAGGCGCCGTCAGTATTTTTCAGGTATTTCAGTCACTGCACGCCGATTTGGATGCGCTCAATGAAATGTACTCGAAATAACCAACACAAACACATGGACATACGAACCAGTCATCCGCCTCTGATTATTATTCTAAAAAGGTTGTAACAAATCTGGAGCGTTCCCGCTTGGTTGAGTGTGAGACAACAAACTCAACTCAAACCAATCTTCACTAAAGGAACGAAACAATGAAATTTGCAGTCACCCTCTTCACATGTGTCGTAATGACCTTCATCGCAGCAACAGAAGACGCCTCCGCTGGATCGAATCGATATTCAGGAAAATCCTCAGCAAAATCTTCAAATCGCTCTTCCAACTATCGTAATTACCAAAACAATAATTACAAAAATCGGAACTATAGTAACCGCTCTTCTTATTCGCAAAAAAATCAAACTTTGAATAGCAAGAATAAGAATTTCGGTCACAACTATGGACACAAAAACTATGGCTATAAAAACTATGGTCACAACAATTACGGGCACCATTATGGACACCACAATTATGGCCATCATTACGGTCACAACTACGGTCATCATTATGGAAACCACTATGGGCATCACTACGGACACCATAATGGCCACTATTACTTCAACAAAAAGAAATAAATTCTCTGGTATAGCTCTATGGATAAAAAGAAGTACATTGATATTGAGTCAAACATTGCAGAAAAAACAGAACGCCATCTAAAAAACCTCCGAATATTTCGGAGGTTTTTTATGCTGCCAATTGGAAACATCGACTATTTCAATGAAGAAAAGATCGCCCCGCCATGATAACCGGCGCGGCCTGATAATCGTTCTTCCAATCTGAGTAACTGATTGTATTTCGCTAAACGTTCACTGCGGCCAACCGACCCCACTTTTAACTGCCCTGCTCCGGTCGCTACAACGAGATCTGCAATTGTAGTATCTTCTGTTTCACCACTACGAGCCGAAACAACAGGCCAATAGCCATGATCAATGGACATCCTTAATGTTTCCAATGTTTCAGAAAGCGTACCAATCTGATTCAATTTGATTAATACACTATTTGCTGTCTGACTTTGAATTCCCTGCTGCAAACGATCACGATTGGTCACAAACAGATCATCGCCGATCAATTGTACGCGATGCCCTAACCTCTCCGTCAATTTTTTCCAACCAGCCCAATCATCTTCTGCCAATCCATCTTCGATGCTGATGATCGGATAGGTATTCACCCAGCGTTCCAGCAGATCAATCACATCATCAGAGGAGAGCGCCTCTTCACCTGTTGCATTTAAGTGATAGGTTCCAGACTCTGCGTCATAAAAATGTGTACTGGCAACATCCAGTCCAATTGCCACATCGTCACCCGGTTTTAATCCCGCTGCTTCGATTGCTGCCACGACAAATTTGACCGCTTCACTGTTACTGCTTAATTTGGGGCCATATCCCCCTTCATCTCCAATCAAAGTTCCTTCGTGTCCTGTCTTATTCAGGATTTGACCGAGTCTGCGATAAATTGTCACAATCCATTCGAATGCCTGACGATAAGAAGTGGCACCAACCGGCAGAATCAAAAAATCCTGAAAGTCGAGATTCCGCCCCGCATGCAGACCACCTGAAATCATGTTGACCATCGGCAGGGGCAATAACATGGATTGGGATAATAATGAAGTCCGCTGCGGCTGAACTGCCCCTCCCGCAGGAGAGGGAGCCGGGTATTCGGACCAGATTTCGGCAAAACGTTCTACAGGCGTTTGGCCTTGAGATTCAGCAGCAGCATAGGCGGCTGCCAGAGACGCACCCAGAATCGCGTTCGCCCCCAGTCGAGATTTGTTCTCTGTGCCATCCAGCTCACATAATTTCTTATCAATGCTTTGCTGGTCTGAGGCATCCTGACCGATTAATGCCTCTGCGATCTCACCGCGCACATGCTCGACCGCCTGAGTTACACCAAGACCATCGAAACGTTCTGAATCCTGATCACGCAATTCGACAGCTTCGAATTTCCCGGTACTGGCGCCACTGGGAACCATTGCTCTACCGGGCCGAGAATTTGCGCAGCAAATCTCTACTTCAACTGTAGGATTACCTCGGCTATCAAAAACCTCGCGCGCATGGACAAACTCAATTTGCGTCATGACAGAACATTCTCCTGACTGTCGATGTCAATAAATAAGTTAACGTACACAATTACAATTGTTTGGTTCTACTCTCCAACATAGCAGGAATTCCATGAATCGTCACCTGTATGTACTCAGGAATTCAACATCTCGTTTAATCGTAACGTTGTTTGCGGGATCGAAACGGGAGGATTAAAGATTAAAGAAAGTGCAAAAGATCGAACCTGATCCAGCAATATCGATTCCGTGAGATAATCAACCGTGCTCTTTCCATCGACACGCGCTAACATACAAGCCGCCAGATGCTTTATTGTTCGCAATCCCAGTTCCTGCTCTTCCATTTCGCTAACACGTGAATGATCGCCCGTTGGTAAAGTAGATCCGTGATTAATATATTGGTCCCAAAAACACTCTGCCAATTCAATACACGCAACACCTTCCTGTTGAAAACAGATTGCTTTCAGTAACAGATGGCTGAGGAAAAAACCAAGGTCAAACGCAGGATCGCCAAAATGAGCCGTCTCAAAATCGACTAAATGAATCCCTTGATCGGTGATCAGAATATTTTTCGGACTGAAGTCAGCCAACACCAGACAGAGTCGATGAGCCGACATGTCGTTGATTAAATCATCTACCCAGGTTTTGATTTCCGGATGTGCTTTTACAATAAACCGATAGAAAGGGTCTATTCTCAACTGGTCAAATATTTCCCAGTCCCCCCATCGGGCTTCATATTGTTCATTCAAAAAACTTTTCCGGTGAATGGCACTCAAATAATCTCCCAACTCACGCGCAATTTGGGGATCGAATTTTCCATCTAACAAAACCGCTTTCCAAACTTGATGATGTTCGTCGATCGCCTCCATCGCAAAGAGATAATTCTCTCGCTCTTCAAACAAAACTCGTGGTACCACCCCTTCCGGCAATAGATGCTCCAACTCCTGCATCACTTCCCATTCGCGCCAAATACGATCCAGATGACTGAACCACTCCGCCTGTGTCCGTAGCTGCTTTCGTGATTGTTTGATTACAAAATCGGCCTCAAACTCACGATGTATACGAATGACTATGTTGGAAACACCCCACGCTAATGCGTCGGCAGAAGCTGTTTCCACAGAATTCAGATGCTGTTTTTCCTTCAAATACCCAATGACATTCTCTGCTGTGATCTCCTCGAACATAAATCCTTCCTATATCTATCAAACGCCATTGTGTTAATGATTGTTAACGCTTTGAGCTGTTTCAGGCTGTTTTGATCTCAAAACGGAATGCTTTCAGTGACAACCCAGTCAAAATTATTACGGCCCCTGCCATGTTCTGCTACTGATATGTGCCACATAATCGTCACAAACTGATGCGTCTCCCGAATTACCTGACCGCTTCCACATTAATAGCCGTCAAACTGAGTTGCAAAAAAGTTGGTTTACAAGCAACTTTTTGTTGCCAGGACCGTTTAATATGCTGTAAGATTAAAGTAACGGGAAATTTGTAAATAAAAACAGCGTTCCCATTTGCTCAATGACTTCTATTCTTACATCACGCTTGCGTGGTATTCTCTTAGTGAACCACAGGAACAATTTCTATGTTGTCCACAAAACATGCCATCTCCCGATTCATGACCTTTCTCACTGTTGGTTTTTTGGCGCTCTGCCTCAGCACCAACCTCGAAGCCGCGAAGAAATCACTCCGGCCTCAAAAATATAATCCCGCGGCCGAAAAGATAGACGATCTTTTCGTGGCGATGGAATCGGGTAAGGTCGATGTCAAAATCATTGCCAAAAGTTCAAAGGGTGGTAATGTACTGATCACGAATAATGAGTCGAAGCCACTAAATGTCAAACTACCAGAAACATTTCTTGCAGTTCAAGTCTTGAAGCAAGGCGCCCTCGGCGGTGGCCTGGGTGGCGGGCTTGGTGGTGGTGGTCAAGGTGGCCAGGGAGGCCAGGGCCAAACCTCAGGTGGCGGTGGTCAAGGTGGTCAGGGTGGTGGACTTGGTGGCCAAGGCGGCGGTGGTGGCGCTGGTGGTGGATTCTTCTCCATCCCTCCTGAAAAAACGGTATATGTCCCTTACACTTCCGTCTGCCTGGAACATGGAAAATTAGAACCAGCACCTCGCATGGACTACCGAATGGTTAAAACAGAAGAAATGGTCAAAGACCCTGCACTTCAGGAACTTCTCAAATTTGTGGCAACGGGTCGTGTCAATCAACAGGCTGGACAAGCCGCAGCCTGGCATCTGGCAAATAAAATGAGCTGGCAGCAGTTGGCATCTAAATCAGTCAAACATTTAGGCGGTGCCCCTTCCACTCCTTACTTTAAGACAAACGAACTTCAGTTCGCGGCTCAATTAGTGGGAATGGCTCAGGAACGTGCTCGTAATCGAAAAGAAACTGCCAGCAGCTCTGAAGAAAAAACGCAAAGCAGAAAAGAGACCGTCCGCAGCTT
>NZ_CALEMX010000388.1 GCF_937910335.1 uncultured Gimesia sp.
ACAAATTTATTCGACTGCCCTGCCCCCCGCCATTTGTGCTGCCGCCTGCAAGGCATTGGAGATCATACAAGCAGAACCCGATCGAAGGCGATTATTACACGCGAATGCAGAGTTCCTGCGAATGGAATTACAGAATATCCCCGGTGTCAATGTTGTGGAGTCATCAGGGCCGATCATACCTGTTATTTTGAAAGATCCTGATTTGACCATGCAGATAGCAGCAGAGTTGCAGCAGGCAGGTTTTCTGGTGGGAGCGATCCGCCCACCCACGGTACCCGAGGGCACTTCACGACTGAGAATTTCCATCACTTGTGCTCATCAACGGGACGATCTGGAACGGTTTTTAAAAGCATTGGATCGTTCACTCGCCAGAATTGGTGAATCGCGATAAGGTATGCCAACTCCATTTTTTCGGAACCAGTAATAAAAGAGCCCTACAGGGTTGATTGTCAGTCCTCTACATCATCGATTAAAGTCTCCGGCATGAATTTTCGAGATCGAATAAAAAATGAGTACCCATTTGCTTCTCACTGGATGAGTATTGATGGTCATCAGTACCATTATTTGGATGAAGGGCAAGGCCAGCCTCTGTTGATGGTACATGGAAACCCAACCTGGAGTTTTGCCTGGCGGCGTTTGGTGAAGCAGCTTTCTGTGAACTATCGCGTTATCGCCATCGATCATATTGGTTGTGGGTTATCCGACAAACCACAGGATTATTCCTACAAACTGGAAACACATATCGAGAATCTGAAAACTTTGATTCAACATCTGAACCTTCAGAATATTTCACTGTTTGCCCATGATTGGGGAGGTGCCATCGGTATGGGGGCGGCCGTCGATCTATCTGAGCGATTTCAACGATTTGTATTGATGAATACCGCTGCCTTTCGTTCGCGGGAGATTCCCTTACGTATTTCTGTCTGTCGGATTCCTTTTTTGGGAGCCTGTGGAGTGCGGGGATTGAATTTGTTTTCCAGAGCTGCTGTTTCAATGGCTGTCGAAAAACACGACCGGATGACTGCTGAAGTCAAAGCCGGCTTCCTGGGGCCTTATGATTCCTGGCAGAACCGGGTCGCCGTTCATCAGTTTGTCAAAGACATTCCCTTAAAGCCCTCGCATCCCAGCTATCAGACACTGCAACATGTGGAAGAAGGTCTGTCGCAGTTTCAGAAACACCCCATGCTTCTGATCTGGGGCGAGCGGGACTGGTGCTTTACGACAAAATTTCTGGACGAATTCGAACGACGATTTCCAAAAGCGGAAACACAGAGAATTCCAGATGCAGGACATTATGTCTTTGAAGATGCCCACGAAATCATGTTGCCGCGAATTGAAGAGTTTCTTCAATCGCATGCCTTTACTGGCAGTTGAAGCACAACGATCAAAAATCACCAAAGTCAGGGTTGATGAGATGTTCGGTATTTCCCAGATGCGATACCGTCTCAATTTTCTTTCGTGGTTTTTGGGGTTGATATGCTTCGAAGTCGTCCACGCGAAATTCCGAAATCATATGGTTGATCCGATTTTCGATGTTCGTTAACTGATCACCTTCATCAGGAGCGACAAATGTAAAAGCGGCTCCCTTCTGGTCGGATGATAATCGGCCAACACGCCCGATGCGATGCACATAGTCGTCGCTGAATTCGGGGATGTCATAGTTGATGATGTGTGAGATTCCACTGACATCAATACCGCGCCCCATGACATCCGTTGCAATCAACAGTCGGATTTTTCCTTCGCGGAACTCTTTGAGAACACGATCTCGCTTGGGTTGAGGTAAATCTCCATGAATGGCAGCGACTGCTTTCAGCTTTTTCGAAAAAATACGATCCAGTTTGTCAGCGCCACGTTTGGTTCTCGTAAAGACAAGCGTTTGTTTGGGACGTTCCTGAAACAGCAACCGCGAGAGGAGTTTGACTTTGCGGTTCGGATCGACGGTGATGTAATACTGGTCGATGGCGTCGACGCTCACCTTGTCCTCAGAGAGATTGATGACAACAGGGTCTTGCATATAGCGTCTTGCCAGACGCTCAACAGGCGGTGGCATCGTCGCTGAGAGCAGTAATGTCTGTCGTTTTTCGGGACATTTGCGAAGGATCTTTTCAATATCGGGACGAAATCCAATATCCAGCATGCGGTCGGCTTCATCCAGGACGACGAATTCCAACGTATTCAGTTTCAAATTACCCCGATTAATGTGATCAATCACCCGCCCTGGAGTCCCGACTGCAATTTGGGCTCCCCTTTTCAATTGATTTTCCTGAGGGCGAAGCGGTTTGCCTCCTACAAGCACAGAAAGATTCAGTGATTTATCAGGACACAGCTTACGGATCTCTTCTGCAACCTGTTCACTCAGTTCTCTGGTGGGAGCCAGAATTAGTGCCTGTGCACCCGGGCGTCTCAGATCGATTTGTTGTAATACCGGCAGAGAAAACGCGGCCGTTTTTCCGGTTCCGGTTCGGGCTTGACCGATACAGTCCTGCCCTTTCACTGCGATGGGGATCAACTCTGCCTGGATCGGACTGGGTATTTCATATCCCGCCTCACCGAGGTTTTTCAAAATTTCATCATTGAGTCCTAATTCACTAAAACTGGACTTGGCTTTCTTCTTTTTCGTTTTTTTCTTTTCTTTAGTCATTACCTGTTCATTCCTGATGTAACAGGAGAAATCTTACTTTTTCATAAGGCGTCTCAAATTAAGATGATTACTATGGTTGGTTTTCGCCCTGATCGTCAATACTTGTTTGATTTGCATTGTCAATCGTTGCTTGTTCCCGAACCGAAATTCCAATCAGACGCTTGATGTCATCACTGTCAATAGCCTCTTGTTCTACGAGTGCTTTTGCCAGCAGGTCAAGTTTCTCCCTGTTTTCTGTTAATATTTTTTCTGCCAGTTGATCGGCGGCGTTCATAAACCGCTGCATTTCCTGGTCGATGACGTGGGCTGTTTCTTCGCTGCATTCTCCTTGCGATTTCATCTCTTTTCCGAGGAATGGATTTTCATCGGAGTGACGAAATGCCACTGGTCCGATCACATCACTCATACCCCATTGTCCCACCATTTTTCGAGTGATCTGTGTGGCCCGTTTAATGTCGTCCGCGGCTCCTGCCGTATGCTCGCCGAAGACAAGACCTTCTGCAGCACGTCCTCCCAACATGAATGCCAGTTGCGAGTGAAGATGCTTCTCTCCCATATTGTAGCGTTCTTCATCGGGAAGAAGTTGAGTGACGCCAAGTGCTCTGCCTCGGGGAATCACGGTGACTTTATGAACGGGATCAATTTCCGGCAGCAGCCAGGCCAGTAGAGCATGGCCGGCTTCGTGGTAGGCGGTCATTTCCCGTTCTTTGTCATTCAAAATTTCTTCGCGTGGTGGTCCCATTAAAACACGATCGCGGGCGTTGTCAAAATCTTCATCGTCGACCTGATCTTTGTTCAACCGCGTTGCCGAGAGTGCAGCCTCATTCACCAGATTCTTCAGGTCGGCACCAGAAAAACCAATCGTACCTGCTGCTATTTTATTCAATTCGACATTATCGGATAAAGGAATTTTCCGCGAGTGAACTTTCAGGATTGCTTCCCGGCCATCCTTGGTTGGTCGATCTACGGTGATATGTCTGTCAAAGCGTCCGGGACGCAGTAATGCCGGGTCCAGAACATCTGGTCGGTTCGTAGCTGCAATGATGATGACGGCTTCATTTTGTTGAAACCCATCCATTTCGCTCAGCATTTGGTTCAATGTCTGTTCCCGTTCGTCGTGTCCCCCTCCGAGTCCCGCACCTCGAATTCGGCCCACGGCGTCGATTTCGTCAACAAAGATGATACACGGGGCATTTTCCTTGGCGGTTTTAAATAGATCTCGCACGCGACTCGCACCGACGCCGACAAACATTTGAATAAATTCCGAGCCGTTAATGGAATAAAATGGGACGCCTGCTTCACCTGCCGTCGCACGGGCTAACAGTGTCTTACCGGTTCCAGGTGAACCCATCAGCAATACACCTTTTGGTATTTGCGCTCCCAGTCGTTGGAATTTAGCCGGCGTTTTCAGAAATTCAACAACCTCCTGCAGTTCTGCCTTTGCCTGCTCCATGGCTGCCACATCGTCGAACGTGGTCTGTTCTTCTGAAGGATGAAACCGCTTCGCCGGACTCTTGGTGAAATTTCCCAGCATACCACCGCCCATCGGGTCAGAAGAACGCTTTAGCATGTACCAGAAGAAACCGATAATCAATAGCGGACCGATTAACCAGGGGATGATATAAGTGCCAATACCGACGTTGGTGCTTTCGGCTTTGAAGATCACTTTCTGTTTGATTAATTCTGGAACGAGATCCCGATCTTCGACCGGGTGAGATGGAAGAACGGTATTAAATTCTTCTTCCAGTTTTTCGTCCTCTTTCTCCTTCTTTTCCTTATCAGGATTATCAGGACGAATCTTCCACTTGCCTGTCAGAATGTCACCATAGAAATCTACCGATTTCACATTGCCACGATTCAGTTCGGTAATGAAAAAACTATAGTCAACTTTCGAACCAGTATTTTCTGGCGAATTTTTCATCAGGATCAGACTGCCAACAACCAGAATCAGCAGGATGATGAGCCAGGGACCCGTTGAGGGAGCTGCCTGTTTTTCTTTGCCTGACAGCTTTTGAGGAGCTTTATCTTTGGAAGGATTCTCTTTTGGGTTCTCCGGAGGGGAGGACATATGATATTCCGTTCGTTTGCTGAAATCTTTATTTTACGAGTTGCTGATGATTGCATTAATCTTGATGTGGCAATCAGTTCGAATCTGTCTCTCATCAGGAATTTGCCTGAATCTCAACATAGGAGACAAATGTGTATGCTTGCGAATCAGTAACATGTTGCTGATTCTATGGGAAAATCTGTCCCTCAGGCAATGCTGCGAAGCCTGTTTTTAGAAAGGATCAGATAAGCCATCAGCAAAATAATGGCTTTCCGAATGAGATCTTTGAGACTCATTTCGGGATTATGATACTAATCTTTCAATCCATAACGCACAATACACCACAGTGCCTTCACACCATCTCGCCAGCCGATCTTCTTACCCTGATCGTATGTGCGACCATCGTAACTGATCGACATTTCAAAAATACGGCATTGACGACGGGCCACTTTTGCGGTGAGTTCCGGTTCGATCCCAAAACGATTCTGGCAAAGCCCGGGCGCAATATCCTTGATGACTTCTTTTTTGAATAATTTGTAACAGGTTTCCATGTCTGTTAGATTAAGATTGGTAAAGCAGTTTGAGAGTGTTGTTAAAAACTTGTTGCCCAGAAAATGCCAGTAATAAAGCACGCGGTGAGGCTGATCACCCAGAAAGCGACTGCCATACACGACGTCAGCTTTGCCTTCGATGATCGGCTGGAGTAATCGCGGGTATTCTGAAGGATCGTATTCCAGGTCTGCATCCTGGATGAGCATGACATCCCCCTCTGCTTCCAGAAATCCCGTACGAACGGCTGCCCCTTTTCCCTGATTCACTTCATGAAATATGACTCGGATTTGATTGATCGAATCTGTTCCAGCCTGGGCTTCGGCTTCCAGTCGTTTCAAAATCTCACGTGTGCCATCGGTACTGCCGTCATCGACGAGTACCAGTTCTTTACGAATCGGAACGGCTTTCACCTGATCGATGAGATTTTCTACTGTCTTACTCTCGTTAAAAATTGGAATGATGACAGAAAGCAGAAAGTCTTCAGGAATAGGATAAAATCCAAGTTGGCGGCAACCTGCTTCCCCCAGATAGGCTTTCAGGGAATCATACCATTCGGTCGTATAAGGGGAACCGTGTTCGTCGGATTGAGGAACTGGTGTCATTGAAAAGTAAATCCATACATAAAATTGAATAGGGAGTGGCTTTGGTTTTGATTTGCTCTACTCTGTATTATAAGTTGTAAACTGCATCTGCAAGGGGAGTTTCTAATTCGTTTCTGCTTTCGATGCTGGTCAGGTTGAACAAACCGGTTTACATTATCCAGACTGTCAAAATGATATTCCTCTTTATTTCTTTCCTACCGGATATTCCGAATATATTGATATCATAGAATCGAGACGGCAATGAATCCTACACGAATTCTGTTCACTGACGTAAGCTCACAAACCTGGATTGAAGAGGTCATGCTGAACGCCGAGAGTCACCCCGGTTTTTCAGAGAGTTCAAGCTGGTCAATCCAAAAAAAACAGCTGCATGGAGGCTTATCTGAGGGAGTTGATCTAATTGAAGTGAATAACGGCGCATTGACTCTCTCGATTTTGCCCTCACGGGGAATGGGGGTTTGGAAAGGTGCTTTTCAGGGAATCCCGCTGGAATGGAAATCACCCGTGAAAACGCCCATTAATCCCGCTTTTGTCAATCTATCAGAACGTGGAGGTTTGGGTTGGTTAAGTGGATTTAATGAGCTGATATGTCGTTGTGGTCTGATTTCAAACGGTCCACCAGGAACGGATTCTGCTGGAAATCCACTGGAATCTGAATTAACATTGCATGGACGCATTGCCAATACCCCCGCGCATTATGTGTGTGTTGAGCTCGATCCTGCTGAAGGAGGCATGATAAAAATCACAGGCAGAATGGAAGAAGGCATCTTGTTTGGTAGTCACTTTTTACTGGAATCGACGCTTGAAACTCAGATCGGATCATCAGAGTTCCTCATTCGTGACCGCATTACCAATCTGGGGCCGGATACGGCAGAATCTGAATTGCTGTATCACATCAATATTGGTCCACCGTTTCTGGAAGCCGGTTCCGAATTTACAATGCCTTTTGAAGAAATGGCTCCGCGGGATCCGCGTGCCGCAGAAGGAGTGAAAGATTTTAATACTTATCTGGGACCAACACCGGATTATGCGGAGCAGGCGTACTTTTTTCTTCCCGTTTGTGATGAAAAGGGTATGACTCCTGCCCTTCTCTGCAATAAACAGGGAGATTTAGGATTTCTGGTTACCTTTAAAAAAGCCTCTCTCCCTTATTTTACTTTATGGAAAAATACTTTGCCTGAATCGGGCGGATATGTAACGGGGCTGGAACCGGCCATTAATTTCCCCAATTTCAGGGGGGTTGAGCGGGAACAAGGTCGTTTGTTAGAACTTGGCTCAGGTGACAGTTACGAGACCGAATTCCGAATTTCCATATTAAATCATCAGGATTCTGTTGATGAGGTGAAGCAGAAAATTACGAAGTTAACTGAACAGAGCCTCTCTATCATCCATGATCAGCCCCATGATCGGTTTTCATGATTCATGATTCGCATCTGAGGATTTCCGCGCAGGTTGGATAGATTCTGAAAGCCAGAAATTATCAAAAAATACGAGAAATAACTGATTTCATGACTTTCAGGCACGTATATGGCTGGAATTAAATCAATTAATTCTGATATATTTGCGGGATTGAACTCCTTTGCGATTCGATTGATGCGTTGGGCATCAGCCGCAGAGTGAGACATTTGGTTTTGGATAAGTTGCTATTCACCAGAATGCTGCGAAAGATTCTCTAATTCTCTTCGCTTTTTTTGTTTGATAGTTAGATCGCATTGAACGACAGATTGCTCCTCTCAAGTTTAATTGTGTGAGAGCCACTCTTTATGAACTGTCGATGAAGAGGCGTCTTGACTGACGCTGGAACAGAAGAGCCACAACGAGCGAAATCTCAGTTCCACTAACTTCACAAGATACTCTGGATAATCTTTTAGACTAGAATACAACTTTGAAATTTTAAGCGTGTTTGGATTTTTTTTAGTATGGTTGATCGCAATTTAATTCGAGAATTTAACATTTCCGACGAAGACCTGGATGCAGCATTTGCAGAGGTCATGCCAACAGTGAATGAAGAGGGTGAAGAAACAGATTGGGTGCTGGATGATGTCTATGCTTCCGTGTCTTGTGCCTATGACGTGAATCAGATCATTGATGGCGTTGTTCTAAGCGTTGAAGGGGAAGAAGTTCTCGTTGATATCGGATTTAAGAGTGAAGGTGTTGTCCATATAGATGAGTGGTCTGAAGAGGAAGAAACTCCCAAGGCCGGCGATCAGGTACAGGTTCTACTTGAAGAAGTCGAAGATGAGTTCGGTTTGACGATGCTTTCAAAACGGAAAGCAGATCGCATCCGCGAGTGGGAAAAAGTGATCGCCACGCATGCGGAAGGCGATGTGGTTTCCGGAACAGTCGTTCGAAAAATCAAAGGTGGCTTGCTCATCAATATTGGTGTCAACGTCTTTCTGCCAGCCAGTCAGGTTGATATTCGTCGCCCCTCAGATATTGCCAACTATATTGGTCGTACGATTGAGTGCGTGATTCTCAAAATTGACGAAGCCCGTAGAAATATTGTTGTTTCGCGTCGTAAACTAATCGAAGAAAAACGTGAAAAACTCAAACAGGATCTGCTCAGCAAGATTGAAGAAAACCAGGTTGTTAAAGGTGTCGTGAAAAACATCGCCGACTTTGGTGCTTTCGTTGATCTTGGTGGCATTGATGGTTTATTGCACATTACGGATATGAGTTGGGGACGGATTAACCATCCCACAGAAATCGTCAAGATTGATGACGAAATTGAAGTCATGATCTTAAGCGTCGATCGCGAAAAAGAAAAAATTGCTCTGGGACTAAAGCAGAAATCACCAAGCCCGTGGGAACTGGTCGAGTCCAAATACCCAGTTGGCACAAAAGTCATCGGGCATGTTGTGAACGTGATGTCATACGGTGCGTTTGTCAAACTGGAAGACGGAATTGAAGGTCTGGTTCACATTAGCGAAATGTCCTGGACCAAACGTATCAATCACCCCAGTGAACTTGTTAATATTGGGGATGAAGTCGAAGTGGTTGTCCTCGGTGTCAATAAAGACAAACAGGAAATCTCACTGGGTATGAAGCAGACACAGTCCAATCCATGGGATGAAGTCACCAAGAAATATCCCGAAGGTGCAAAAGTCACAGGAACGGTTCGCAATCTGACCAACTATGGTGCGTTTATCGAACTGGAAGAAGGCGTCGACGGATTGTTGCACGTGAGCGACATGTCCTGGACACGAAAGATTTCGCATGCCAGTGAAGTGATGAAGAAAGGTGACGATATCGAGTGTCTGGTGATTTCTGTTGATGAAGAGCGAAAGCGAATTGCTTTGGGATTGAAGCAGCTGGCCTCCGACCCCTGGGAAACAGACATCCCTGAAAAGTATCAACCCGGTGCGATTGTGCAAGGGGTTGTTACCAAGATTACGAACTTTGGTGTCTTTGTAGAACTGGAAGAAGAGCTCGAAGGTTTGTTGCACATTTCGGAGTTAGCCGACCATAAAGTAGAAAATCCAGAAGATATCGTCAAAGTTGGCGAAACACTGGACGTGAAAATTCTGCGTGTTGATACCGACGACCGAAAAATTGGCTTGAGCCGCAAACTCGAAGATTCGATTGATGAAGAGTCAGAAACCGCAGAAGGTGGAGATGCGTCTGCTGCGGCACCTCGCAAGGAATTGATGGGGGGAACCGGCGGAGACGCTCCCCTGTTCGCGATGCCTATCGAAACTTCAGATGAAGAAGAATCTGTAGCTGATGAAGCCGCAACTGAAGAAGTAACTCCTGCGGTTGAAGAAGCTACCATTGAAGAAGAAGCTACCATTGAAGAAGAAGCTACGGCCGAAGAAGAAGCTACGGCCGAAGAAGAAGTGGCCGAAGAAGAAGTGGCAGAAGATAAAACAGAATAATTGGCTGTGAATCGAAATTTGATTCTCAGATTGATCAATTGAATCAGCGGTGGTCTTCATTGGCCACCGCTTTTTTAATGGGTGTCCCCTCTTTCTATGAGGCACGATGAATGGGCTACGGTTTCACCTGGGAATGCTTCTGCTGTATCGGAAATTCCCTCTGGCGGCGTTGTTTAAGTTTGTGATCTATATCAGCAGACATTTATGCAATGCCCGGGCTGTGCTTAAGTTCGAAACTATAGTAATAGCTACATTTTAGCAGTTCAAATCAATTCATCTCCTACAATCGTTACAGTTTCCGTAGATTCCTCTTTTACAGCCCTGCTTTTCCATACCGGATTCAGGAATCGATATTTATTTGCCGATATGTATTCATAGAGAGTGGGAGGTATTTCTATCTTCTTTCTCTATTGAAATCATCGTGTCGAGAGGAAACGAGTTCCCGCGAACGGTTGCAAATCTAATGGAAAGCCAGGGAAATGATTCGGCTTTTCCATTTGTCAACAACAGTATAGATAACAGGTTTTCCATGCAGAAAACTGCTCGACGGCGTTCCTCTTCAGCCGTACAGAATCCGTTAGAAACATACCTCAAAGAAATTAACGAAACAGCACTGCTCTCCGCAGATGAAGAGAAAGAGCTGTCGAATCGTATTGAGGGTGGTGACAAAGAAGCACGAGACCGAATGGTCCGTGCGAATCTGCGGCTGGTTGTAAATATCGCCCGCGCTTATTCCGGAAAAGGTCTACCTCTTCAGGATCTTATCGAAGAAGGCAATCTTGGACTGCTCCGGGCTGTTGAGGGATTTGATCCCGAAATGGGTACTCGCTTCAGCACCTACGCCAGTTATTGGATTAAACAATCCATTAAACGGGCGCTGGTGAACTCCGCGAAAACAATTCGAATTCCTGCTTATATGGTTGAGTTGCTGACGAAATGGCGACGTGCCACAGCACAACTGCAAGACATGTTGGATCGAACTCCTACCACTGAAGAAGTGGCAAAAGAACTGGATCTGCCTCCCAAGAAGTTGAAAATTGTGAAAAAAGCAATTCAACTTTACAACTCTTCACCACAGTCTGAGCAACACGAAGCGGGTTGGTCACTGGGTGAGATGATCCCTGATGACCGATTAAAAGGTCCCGATGATGAGTTGGTTGACAATGATAATCTCAAACACGTTTATCGTCTGCTGAAGGAAATCCCGGAACGCGAAGCCAATATCCTCCGGATGCGATTTGGATTAGATGGAGACGAACCCAAAACACTCAAAGAAATCGGTCAAACATTAGGTCTCACGCGTGAACGTGTGCGTCAAATCGAGAGCGAAGCACTCAAAAAACTGGCCAAGGAAATTTCCGGCGAGTAACTTTCTTAACAGTCGGTTCAAAAATAGTAAAAAAGACCAGTTATCGACTGGTCTTTTTTGCATTGGCGGGCACCACCAGAGGATCATAGATCGTCTGGTTTTTGTTTAAGTCGATCCTGCGATAGACGTGCGACAGTTGAATCATCAACGGTTCTATTTTCTCGTAGTATTCATCCAGACTGGTAAAAGACTGCTTGCGTTGTTTTAATTTCAAGATTTTGATTTCCAGTTCATCGCGTTCCTGTTTTTGTTTGCTGGAGATGAACTCAATCGGTTGAGTCGAGGACAGCGTAAATTGATGTGCTCGATGACCATCAGGCAATCCATCCAAAACAGAATGGATATCTGGAACTCTCTTCAGACCATGAAATTGATCACTTCGTGAACCCTTTTGATCGCCGTTGTCGTCCAGCAGTGCATGCTCAGTGGCGAGTTCTCCCTTTTTATGATAATACGCATTCGTGTCACGAGAGGCTGTCAGGTAGCCTTCCAGTAGCGAAATGTGACCATCATGATTCACATCAGCCTGTTGTTGAGTGTACGCCTGGGAAAGAAAATCACCGAAATGGGAGAAGTAAAACTCATGGCCATTTTTAGTGGCTGTAATGACCACACGATTATCAGCCGAAAGCATTTTCAAAAACGGCCCACTGGCAGAAAAACAATTGATGACTGCCAGAGGATGTTTAATGGTATCACAATACTGGCTTAACTGGTTATGAGTGAGATCAGGGCCACGCAAGTTAAAGCGTGCTGTTTTTCCATCGAATGTGCCATGTCCGATAAGGATCAGCCATGTGGCAGATGTCTGCTTGGTATGACGTTTCAATTCTCTGCTCAGTAGTTCCCAATCAGTGCGGCGGGCATCGACGGTTTCACCAATCACGATTAATTCAGCCTGTTTATGAGAGGCGATTTTTTTCCAGCGTTCGCTCCATTTGGCAAACTGTTGTTCATATTGCTCCTGACCTGTGGCGCCGATCACAATCACGATTCGCTCGGACTTCTCTAATGTTTCAGGAGATTGAGCGTTCATTTTCGGCGAGCCCATGATGAGGAACGTACCAAAAAGAACCAGAAATAATCTGTTCCGCCAACAAATTGACATCAGGGTAATCCTTTCCATCTTCTCAGAGACCATTCACCAAACAGGCAGCCCAAGACTAGCGTCAGGACCCAGGGGTGATGCCAGAGTGGAGTAACTAACTCTTCTGTGATCGGTAGATGACGTTGATCCAGTGTATTGACAAACTCATGTAATTTCTCAGCAGAAATGACTTCCCCCTTTGATTTTGCAGCTAGTTGTTGGAGAAGTTCAGGGTTTGGATTGACGAAGGGAAACTCAACTGCGTCAGGTTCATGGACCCATCCACCATGGATGGTCTTCGTTTTAGACTCAAGGTCGGTCACTGTGGCAGCAAGAGCATAGCCTCCCGGCTGAGGAGGCAGATAGAGGGCCTGGTACATTCCGGGTTGATCTTTGACCGGGTTTGTAGTCAGTTTGATGCGTTCTTTTCCTGGTGTCGTGATTTCCAGTACGACTTGATAGTCACTACGTTTCTGAAATTCCGCATCGCGGACAAGTACTTTAATCTTCGTTCCATCGTTTGTGTTCAGATTCTCTTCAACCAACAGGTCTACAGGTTCCAGTACATCGGTCGTCATCCAGCGCAATAACTGTCGCCAGGACTTGTTAAGTTGGGGTGTGGGAGAATCTTCTTTTAACCGCCAGCGCCAGAGATCACCTATCATGACGGCTGCAACTCGTCCTAATCCATAACGCTGTGTCGCAATCGCCGGGAAGGTTGCTTTTGATGAATCATTGACCTGGGCAGCCAGTGAGGCGCCGGGTTTTGTGGTGTCCATTCGATTGATCGTTTTAAATGGAGGCATCTCAGACAGACGTTTGTGTTCATCTTGTTCGTTTTTATGGTGCCTCATCCAGGGTTGCAGCCAGCCATCGCGGGTCAGAGAAAAATGATAGTCCGTCTCACTGGCGGGGGCTGCCTGTTGAGGGAAATAAACGGGCAGCAAGCGACTCAAGTCTGTTTTATGATACCCACCCTTCTGAAAAGATTCCTGTCCACCCAGCATTACCAATCCACCACCTCGCTCTGAGACAAAGCGTGTAATCAGTTCCAGTTGGTCGTGTGTAAAGAATGCTGCCTCCAGGTCATCAATGATAATGGTTTCATATTGAAAGAGTTCTGTTTCTGTTTTGGGAAATCCGTCTCTTAATTCATCAGGATGTT
>NZ_CALEMX010000389.1 GCF_937910335.1 uncultured Gimesia sp.
AAGTAACATGTTGACATCTGCAACACACACGCACACCGCGCCAACTTCGGTCCCTTTGGCGCAATGTAATCCGCATCCAGAATATGTGCAATTTCTGACCGAGAGCATCGCGCAGGCCATAATCAATGCGCATAAACGTCTCGAGCCTGCCAAGGTTGCCTGGGCGGTAGCCGACGAACCAGCCGAGGTCAATAATCGACGTTGGTATGTTAAGCCAGAGGCAATTCGTCAGAACCCTTTCGGTTCAAAGTCTGATAAAGTCAGTACAAATCCACCCCGGGGAAGTGATGTTCTGATTAAACCGGCGGGTCCCATAGATCCCGATATTTCCATTCTT
This sequence comes from uncultured Gimesia sp., assembly GCF_937910335.1. Taxonomy (GTDB): domain Bacteria; phylum Planctomycetota; class Planctomycetia; order Planctomycetales; family Planctomycetaceae; genus Gimesia. The sequence continues at coordinate 338 of NZ_CALEMX010000389.1, forward strand.
TCTGTACAAACGGCAGATGGACGTCCTTTGGCACTTCTGGCAAATTACTCATTGCATTACGTGGGCGGCATCCCTGCAAATCAACTTTCCGCTGACTACTTCGGTGAGTTCGCACGACAGATTAAAAAACGTCTCGGTGCAGATGATACTTTTGTAGGCATCATGTCGAATGGAACAAGTGGTGATATCAACAACTATAATTTCAAAAATCCGCGGCCGCAGTCTGCTGCGTTTGAACGCATTATCGCCGTCGCCTCCGTCATTGCTGACCGAACGTTTCAGGCTGTCAAATCTCTACCTCACAAAAGTGATGTGTCATTAACAATGCAGGAACGCACAATGGATTTGGCAATTCGCAAGCCTGATCAGAAAGAGCTGTCGTACGCTCAAAAGCTGCTGGCAAATGCAAAAGATCCGAATCGTTTATCGACGCATGAAGTCTATGCCCGCGAGACAATTAATATTGATCAGGGACCAGACACTGTGAATATCAAGTTGCAAGCATTGAGAATTGGCGAGTTGGGTATTGTGGCAATTCCTTGTGAAGTGTTTGTTGAAATCGGTCTGGAAATCAAAAAACGCAGTCCGTTCAAACCGACATTTACGATTGGGCTGGCTAATGGCTATAACGGATATTTACCTACACCGGAACAGCATGTTCTACAAGGTTACGAGACCTGGCGATCAGGTTGGAGTTATCTCGAAGTGGATGCCTCGCGGAAAATTTCCGATCAGATTTATGCAATGCTGGATCAAATTTCCGATGTGAAAAAGCGATCTAACCCAAATCAACTGACGGCAGAGGAACAGCAACAGGGTTTTCAATCGTTATTTAATGGAAAAGAGATGAAGGGATGGCAACATAGTGGCAACTGGAAAGTAGAAGACGCTGTGCTCACACGCTCAGGAAAAGGAGGCAGTCTGATTTATGAAGCGCAGAAGTTGCCTGATGATTTTGAATTAAAATTCGAATGGAAGGTGGCGGAGGGGAGCAATAGTGGCTTATATTATCGCCCGGGACAATATGAGTACCAGATTCTCGATAATCAAAAGCATGTAGATGGTAAAAATCCAAGGACGAGTGCCGCCTCCATCTATTTCTGCATGGCTCCCTCCCATGATGCGACGCGACCGGTGGGAGAATGGAACAGAGGACGGATCGTCTGTCAGGGAACTGTCATTCAGCATTGGTTGAATGGCCAGAAAGTCATCGATCTGGATTATACGGATCCCCGCTATGCATGGCATGTGGAACTGCTGGCAAACCGGGGGGGGAATCTTGCAGATCGAGGAGCGAATCTTTCATTGCAGGATCATGGCGATCCTGTCTGGTATCGAGGCATCAAGCTCAGAACCATTCCAGCAGAGGAAAAACTGGATCGTAGTCCGGTGAAACCGGCAAAAATCACAGATTCCGTTCTAGCCGCTGAGCAGCGCAAGTTACAACGTATCATGGGAAATCGTGCGCGTCAGGCACAGAAAAAATGACTGCTTCTCCGCAGAGGGGTGAATGTGAATTTCTTTCTCATGTAAAATTGCTTTCGATTCGGGATCAAATTTCCTGGTTTATGTATCTCGTTTGAAATGTATAGTTATGCGATAAAAGACGAACTGGAAATGCAATGACAATGATGATTCGTTCCTGTCTGGTGATAATGAGTCTTTTGCTGATAGCAGAAAAAGTTGCGACAGCCGAACCCGTGCAGGTCATTTTTGATACTGATATTTCGGGGGATGTAGATGATGTTTTAGCATTGGCAATGTTGCACACCTTGGCAGATC
>NZ_CALEMX010000390.1 GCF_937910335.1 uncultured Gimesia sp.
GCTCTTAAAACTTGACCACCAACCTTTTTGATATACGAAAAGCCTTACTCTGACAGAAATGTTTGAGTAAGGCTTTTTTACGTACGGTGAGAAACCAGACGAAACTCAAATTCAAGTTATTTTAAAGAGAGTGGATGGCTCTTTAGATTTTTATTTTGGCTGAGTTTCTCGAGTAAACGCTGCTTGTATTCTTTGCGTCTTGCTAAACAATAATAGCGCTCAGCATATTTGGTATTAGTCGGCGTCGATCAATTCAACAATCTGCTTGGCCAGTTGTTTTTCCGCTGGTGTGAATATGGTCTTCATTTTTCGGCCCGGAACGGAGTTGCCAAAGAACAGATTTTTTTTCAAGAAAGGTATTGTGGCCAACTGTTTTGCCAGATCGTTGAGCAGAAGCAGTCTCAGGTGGGCATCTTCTATCTCTCGCGTCACCGCAATCCCCTGTTTCAGTTGCCCCGCTTGTGCCAGAGCAAGTACGATCTGCTTCTGAGCCTCTAATTGCCAGTGCGTGCGTTCAATGTTTTTCGCGATTTCCAGGGCTTGTTCGAATTTTCCCGCATGGGCCAGACTTGCAGCGATATTGCTGCGCGTAGAAGCATTGAGTTCCTGGTCTTCAATTGACTGAGTCAGATCCAGGGCCAGTTTGAATTTTTCCGCTTCAGCCAATCTGGTAGCCGCAGTTCGCAGCACAGTGAATTTGAAATCCGGATCGGGATACATCATCGAAAAATCGATAACTTCTGAGTATTTCCCTGCTATTACCAGCTTGGAAATCAGGAACTGGAATGCGGAACATTTTTGCTCGGGATCATCCAGCATCTGGGTGACCTTCCAGGCCTGCTCGATTTGTTCTTTCTCCAGTAATTGCACGATCATCTTCTGGAATATGGGTGTTCTTTTATACCCCGGCTGGTGGATTACAATTGTCAGAATATCAGAGTCATTGTTATTTTTAATGACTCTGAAAGCTTGTTGAATCTTTCCGGATTTCAAAAGTTTCTTTACGATCTTTCCCAGGGTCGATGATTTTTTCTGTCCGTTCTCAATTTTTTGAGCGATTTCTAATGCCTGGCTAAGCTCTCCCTCTGCAGCCAACATCACGGAAATGCTCGAGAGTGCATCCGCTTTGTCAGTTGCGTTCTCAAACTCTTGCGACACTTTTAGTGCTTGACTGGATTTATCTTGATTAAATAGAACTTGGATAATGCTGTCGATTGCATCTGATTTGAAGTACTCATCCTCGATCAGTTGAGTGACTTTGAGAGCTTGATTGATGTCCCCCGAGTACGCTAGTGAGTGAACCATCACCGCCAAAGTTTTTTCCTTATAGATACCGTCACCGACTTGGGCGTTTTTGCTGCCTTTCATTTGCTGAGCGACGTCTAAGGCTTCTTTGAACTGATCATTCTCTTCCAGCGCGTCGACAATAGTTACTAGAGCAGATTGTTGTTCACCTAAATCTTCTATTTTTAGTGCCAGCTCTAATGCTTCCTTGAACTTATTCTCATCCACGTACATTCCGGAAATAAGGCTTAGTGTAAATGACTTTGTCTTCCGGTCTTCGATCTGGAGTGTGAGGTTCAAAGCTTGTTTTGATTTCCCATCTTTGCACAACTCCCAGGCGATGTCACTCAAAACATCTGATTTGTTCGCTTGGTCCTCCATTTTTTGAGCAAGTTCTAAAGCAAGTTTGATCTTTCCGGTTTTAGCCAGAGCGGATGCAATCTTAACCAGTACGATTTCCCCGTCAGGGAAACTCTCAAATATCCAGGTCTCATTCAGGGCTTGCTCTATTCCTACTTTCTCAATCAGGGCCTCCCCAATGTTTCTGAGAACGTCCGCCCTCAATTTGGTTGTCGAGTGTATTCGAGAATTTGTTGATTTCACCTTCTCAATCTGCAGCGCGATCTTGTGAGCTTGTTTGAGATCCCCGTTCTTCAAGAGAGCAGCAGCAACATAATAGTGTGCCAAGGCTTTACTGAATTTGCCTTTAATCATCTGAGCGACGCGTAAGGCTTGCGCGGTTTTGCCTTGCCAGTTCAGTTCAGAGACGAGTCTATCCAATTCCTCATCCCTGCTTTTTAAATTTTCTATTTTCTGAATAATTATGAGGGCCTGTTCGATCTCTCCCGATTGAACGAGCGCTTGACCGAATTCCGCCAGCGCTGATGACCTTTCGTCTTCCGTCTTCAGTTTTTGAGCAGCGAAAAGCAGCAGACGATCAGGCGTATCCCATGGCTGGGATTCCTGATGGGGATGAGTGACCGTTGTTGTTTTGCTGATCTTAACCTTGGCAGGAGTTGGCGGAGCGTTGACTTCCTTCCGCGTTTCACATCCTGGCATCAAGATCAGCACTGCGAACAGGATTATGGCATGTGTTCTGAAATTCATTAGATTGTTACGAATCGTAAGAAGGGGATGATTGAGTTGATCCAGGAATAAGCCACCGTATACTTATTTTGTTTCCCCTGTGGTCACAAAGCAAGAACTGAATTGAAAATCATCATAACACTTGTACGTTTCGAACTACCTCTTTTATCATAAATACATATCGATCGGCAGCGAACGTGGGGTGTTTGAGTCGGAGGGAACGGGTGAAAAGTTTCCGGAAGCAATGAAGTTCAGCCAAACTTCGTTCAAATACTTTGATTTTAGATTTGCTTGGTTAGATGAGTTCACGTTTTTTTACCGTAATAGCGAAGCCATTCGCTACTCACGTTCGCACTGTCCGAACGTCTGTGAACCATGTTTCCGGTCAGGTTACTCAATTTAAGAGCATCATTCTGTTGTTTTGACAACGGCTCGCTAGGCAAGCTATTGATGTGATTATCCATCATAAGTAAAGGTCGTGCTGTGAGTATCGATGGAATCGGTATCGCGTTCGGAGAGGACCTGCGCTGTTTTATCGTAAGTCCAGGTTGCGATATCGCCATCCAGATTCACACGCTGAGTCCGATTGCCGGCGGCATTGTAAGTGTCAGCAAAAGAGGAGAAGGGCGTGTAGCTGGAAGTAAAGTGTGTGATGTGTGTTTCCCGACCAACGGCATCATAGGCCAGGCTGGTGCGGGTGCCGTTACCGTTGGCCGAAAATTGATAGCATCAACTGAGTAGAAACTCAAATCGACAAAGACCTTATCGCGCGGCTGAATAAATTGACCTTATTGGTTCAACTATAATAACTTGAGATCGCCTTCATGCCTCGCATAGACTCTTGCGTATCCTTGATCAAAAAAATTAAACACTGATACTGGAATGCCATCTGGTACTACAATTACTTCTGAACTCACTTTAGCATCAGGCAGAAAATCTCCTTCAATTTCTCCTTCGATGGCGTTGACCAATTCATCTATATCGTTGTCCTCGTTTGCATCTACCGTAAATCGTAATCGTATCTCGCTGTCATTCCACGAAACATCGATAGCTCGCATTTCCGGGCTAATTGCTCCAAGAAGTGCTCGTTGTATAGACAGTAATACCTTAACGCGTTGTTCATTACTCGTCATAGTTAACCTCATGGACGCGGAACTTGTGGTCTTACAGGAATAATGTGAATACCAGTCTTGCTGTAGATAAAGATTCCCCATTGTGTAGGTGTTGTGATACCGATAGCTGGATCGACGTGATCGCCAATAATCTTACCAAAATCAACTAGTTCACGTGAACCAGGCTTTGGTATAGGTGTGCTTCTTAAAGATTTGCCTGTAGCTGCATACTTTCGAAGTCCTTCTGCAGCTACTCGCAAAATACTTCTACCTGGAATGTAGTTATTATGCCCGATAATATGCTTGCCTTGTTGCCCCTCATGGATTGGAGGTGGGTCTGATAGTCCATTCTTTGGAGCATTTTGAGCTCGTCTTGGGATTCCACAGTCGAGCACACTCACTGCGAAATCTCCAGTTCAGGGAGTGCGGAAGCTGCGTCTTCACGTCGATTTTTGCCGGTCCCACTCAGAAATAATCTCTGCTGTCTCTACACCTTCGACCGCACGTTCAAGTTCTTCTCGATTCTCAAGATTTTCTACAAACGAAACGGCTATCAAGTTTTTTACATCGGGTTCTCCTGAAGATAATGATTTGTTCAAGTACTCCACAATTTGACAACGACCCTTCCCGTCCTTTAGCACGTACCGGGTAATTTCGCCCAAAAATACGTTTGGCAGTAGCTCGTCATAATCAGAAATATGTTCTGCAAGGAGTTCTTTTAGCTCTGGATAATTGCTTACAAGAGATTCGCAAAATTCCGTTGTCGTCGTAGTCATAATGGGATCAACTAAGCATTCTGGCTGGAATCTTGATGTTCATCGCCTTCATAGCGATCAACATTCTTTCGTAAACACAGCCAGTAAGCAAACTCTTGATCGGAGGTACTCGCCTTGTCAACGTATTCAACAGCTCTAGAGATTCGTTCATTAATACTTCCTCTCCACGCGATGAATTCGACATATTCTTCCGACTTACTCTTAGCAATGCCAATTTCGACTTCACCTGAAAGGAGGTTTTCTAGAACCTCGGTCCATTTCAATTGTGGTCGATTGTGAATACTTTCGTCTTCTTCAATACATTGAACAAGGAGCCCATGACTCACCATGTCATCGTTCAGAAGTTCAACTATATAGCTTGAGATTGCATTCATTGTTTAATATGAACCTTATAAATTGTTCCATCAGGCATTGTAATGTCGAGAGTTGGTCCACCGCTTTTCGATCCCGAACGCTTACGAATGATTGTGCCATCGGGTAGTATTTTGACGATTCCAGGATAGTTACCTGAGTCGTCTGTCCTTCCACCTCTGCTCAGCGAATTAAATAAATCATCTAATGCCTTAGCATCAGAAACCTCTTTGATAGGGCCTGTCTTCCCTCGTTTACCTATCAGTCTGTCAAGAATCAATTTGATTCTTTTGAAAATAGTATTTTTGTTTGGTCTTGGTCTACCACAGGTATTACCTTTACGTTCCCCTTTATTTCCACGGCCAGCAACTTTTGATGGATATGCCTTTATTCTACTCCCTGTAA
>NZ_CALEMX010000391.1 GCF_937910335.1 uncultured Gimesia sp.
ATGGCGCAAATTACGTGCCAAAGCGAGGGAAGTCATCTGGGAAATGCGGGTTGAAGCAAATCGGCCTGGCAATGCATAACTACCATGAGACACATCGCGTGTTCCCACCGGGTGGCATCGAAACCACAGAGGGAAAGCCATACCATAGTTGGCAGACGATGATTCTCCCCTTTGTAGAACAGGCACGACTCTATAATCAGATTGATTTTGATCACCCATGGACTGATCCTGCCAATCAGAGTTTGTTCCAACAGGAAATCCCACAATACTTAAATCCTGCGATAGAAGAAAAAGTTTCACCGGAAGGTTTAGGGCTTTCCCATTACGTCGGAAACAAGCTCTTGCTGAAGACCAACGGAAGAACTCAACTCCGAAACATTATTGACGGCTCATCAAACACCATCATGGCGGTTGAAACAGGCGAAAACTTCAAACCCTGGGGTGATCCCACAAACATTGGAGATCCAGCCACTCTCATCGGAGGGGGTAAGAAAACCTCTTTCAGAGGCGGAAACCATGTCCTGCTAAGTGATGGTAGCGTGCGTTTCGTCTCGGAAAATATTGACCCAGCGGTGTTAAAAGCATTGAGCACACCTGACGGTGGTGAAGTGATTGGCGACTTTTAGCCAACAATCTTTAGATTGAATCCAGAGCAGAGAGAAACATATTTCATGACAGACAAGCCTCACAAACCAGAGCAAAAAAAAAAATCATTCCCAAAATTCACCACACAAAAAGAATGCAACCGCATTTTACATCAAACTGGTCATTACGGGAATTTCTCTCTATATCATCCTTGTGCTGGGCGCTTTCTTTTATACCGGAGTCCGGGAAGCTCGTAATGCCGTTCGACGCAAAGAAATAAAACAGAATTTGACTCAGATTGGAATCGCTCTTGAAAAATACCATGCAAAGCAAATTCACGAAGAAACACTCAGTCAAGGGATAACCCCAAAAGCACCTTCCCCCACCAGCATTGTATCAACCCGCTCACAACCAATTGCTCCCACATCCTTTCTAGATAGAATTAATTTGGCAACAAACCGCTCTAATTCGAGAAAAAACATGAAACAGATCGGACTGGCGATGTACAATTATCATTCTACCTATCGATGTTTTCCGCCGGGTGGCACAGAGACCCAAAAAGGCCTACCGTATCACAGCTGGCAGACATCTATCCTCCCCTTTGTTGATCAGGCTTCAATCTACTATAAAATCAATTTTAACAAGCCTTGGAGTGATCCTCAAAATCACAAACTGTTTAAGAACAAGGGCCCTTTCTACTTGAACCCCTCGATCAAAGAGAAAGTCGCCCCTGATGGATCTGCCCTATCGCATTTTGTGGGAAACAGCCTCCTGCTAAAGAAAAATCATAGCAGTCGCTTCCAGGAAATTTTGGATGGCAAGCAACATACAATAATGGCGGTAGGACGGGGCAATCATTTCAAAGCCTGGGGCGACCCGACTTCTCTGGCAGAACCAAGTCAAATTATTGGACCTGATAAAATCTCATCATTTCCCGATGGTAATTACGCTCTGATGTGTGATGGCAGCGTGCGTTTGATCGCCAAAGATATTAATCCCTCAATACTCAAAGCTTTGAGTACCCCCAATGGTGGTGAAAAAATCGGCGACTATTAGTGCTTCATTTGGATAGAATTGATTTAGCACTCAACTCCAATAGATCAATAAGGCAAAACAATTGGAAGACTATAAGCAGGTTCATCCACCTGAGAACAACAACACGACGACACATTGGATAACACCAGCAATAACCATAGGCGGGGTTATCATAGTAATCCTGATGTTAGTAGTTCTCATCTTGCCGGTAGTCCAACAAGCCCGTGAGACCTCAGGAGCTCCTAAATCGAAAAATAATATGAAACAAATCGGATTAGCACTCCACAACTATCACGACAAGCACTCGATTTTTCCTCCTGGTGCCATCGAAACCACAGACGGAAGACCTTATCACAGCTGGCAGACTTCGATTCTGCCTTTTGTGGATCAGAACTCGCTATACAATCAAATTAATTTCAATAAAGCCTGGCATGATCCCGCTAATCAGATGATTTTTCAACAGAAAATCCGCGTTTACTTAAACCCCTCAATACAAGAAACGGCTCCAGTGAATGGATATGAGATATCTCATTACAGAGGAAATGAGCTTGTGCTAAAAAAGAACAATGGATTTCGGATCGTAGATATCAAAGATAGTACCCCAAATACAATTATGGCTATGGAAATAGGAGAAAACTTCAAGCCTTGGGGAGATCCGACCAATATTACAAATCCACCCAATATCATAGGTTCCGGTAAAAAAACAACTTACAAAGGAGGTTATCAAGTCTTAATGGCTGATGGCAGCGTGCGTTTCATTTCAGAAGACGTTGACCGCGCGGTATTAAAAGCCTTGAGCACGCCCGATGGCGGTGAAGTTTTAGGTGAGTTTTAGGTGACTATTAGTGTCGAGCTTCATAAAGTTGAGTTACCACACCTTCCAGAAAACTGGCCAGTCGCGTTGCCGCTCGTGAGGCATCGCCGCGCATTTTCCACATCTCTTTGATGCTTTCCGGTCGTTTGAAGACGGCGCCCAATGCGGCCCCGGCCCTGACGGCTCCCGTTTCTCCTAGAATCGACATGACTTCGGAAGGCAAATCAACAGAACAATCGTCGCTGATCACGCGAATCGCCATGAAGCCTTTCTTCTCGGCCTCGCAGACTTGCGCTACTGCCAGACTTTCGAGATCCACTGCCAGTGCATCATGCTGTTCGGCCAGACGCAATTTTTCTTCAACCGTGCGGACAATCTGATCGGTATTGATAATCCGACCGACATAAAGCCCCTGTTCCGGGTCTTCCGGGAAATGCACATCATTTTTCAGTTCCTGACCATGCAGATCACTCACTGAAGTCGCCACGACAATATCGCCGATTTTCATGCCCGTCTGCAGTGCACCAGAAAAACCCACCGATAAGACCCAGGGGGGCGAATGTGCGTCGATCAAAGCTTGTGTCGCTGCACGCGCGCGGGCGAACCCGACTCCCGTCTGCACGACTGCGACTTTGATCCGATCCAGAAAACCGCCTCGAAACACATACGAACCGCCGGTATATTTTTTGACGTGCTCACACCGATCCAGAAACGGCTGGATCTCCATAGGCAGGGCACAGACCAGCCCTATATCCGCATGCGATTTATCGAGTTCGGATTGATTCAAGAAGCATGTTCCTTTTCAAACTGACTCATCATTTCGATTAACTTATCAATGCCAGACTCAGGAAAGGCATTATAAATACTTGCTCGCATGCCGCCTACACTGCGATGTCCTTTTAATCCATCCAGCCCGGCAGCCGTCGCCTGTGCGATGAACTGCGCATCCAGATCCGCATCGCCGGTCACAAAAGTCACGTTCATCAGAGAACGGTCTTGTTTCGCAGCCGTCGGTTTAAAGAGCTGACTCGAATCGAGATAATCATACAGCTTACCCGCTTTTGCTTGATTTTTCTGCCCCATAGCCGCTAATCCACCCTGATCTTTCAACCATTGCAGAACGCGTCCCAGTACATAAATCCCAAACGTCGGCGGCGTATTGAACATCGAACCCGCTTCAGAATGTGTGCGGTATTGCAGCATAGTGGGAATGTCAGTCGGGCCCTGCTCTATCAAATCATCCCGAATAATGACGACCGCCATGCCACTGGGTCCCAGATTTTTCTGAGCACCAGCGTAAACGATACCGTATTTTGAGATGTCGATGGGGCGTGAGAAAATATCGCTACTCGCATCGCAAATCAAAGGGACTCCCGCGGGAACCGTTGGCTCAGTCGCGAACTCGGTACCATAAATCGTATTGTTCGAGGTGAAATGCACGTACGCGGGCTGCTCACTTAGTGTGACTTCCTCCGGAATATAGGAAAAATTTTTGTCTTCGCTATTACAGGCAATATTCACGTTTCCAAATTTTTTAGCCTCTTTGACGGCTTTTTTCGACCAGGAACCGGTCACCAGATAGTCGGCGGTCTGATCTTTGGAAAGCAAATTCGTAGGGATCATGTAAAATTGAGTTGAAGCCCCACCCTGCAAAAACAGGATTTTATAATTATCGGGTACCGATGCAAGTTCCCGGCAGAGCGCTTCAGCCTGCTCGTAAACGGCAATGAAGGCTTTACTCCGGTGAGAATGCTCAAGAACACCAATCCCCGTGTCTCCCAGTGAAATCAGATCCTCTTGTGCCTGTTCCAGTACAGAAAGTGGGAGAGCAGCGGGTCCCGCGGAAAAGTTGTAAATTCTTTCTCTCATTTTAGATATCTCAACATCATTTGCAGACGGAAATAGTGTTTCCGCCCTGAGTAACCTGTTTGGTGTCAATAATACGGACGTG
>NZ_CALEMX010000392.1 GCF_937910335.1 uncultured Gimesia sp.
CTTGTCTAACTGTTGAAACTGTTTTGAAATCGATAAACTATTAGAAGGATTTATTATCTGATGTGTGCCGCGTCGTCGTTTCTTATCTTCAGTTTTTGCAAAGGTTTCCCATTATGGGTCATAAGAATATTATTCTCTTCCTGCTGACAGTGATTTGTGGAGTGTTTCATCCGGCGGCAGGCTTTGCTGCTGAAAAAGCCTCTTTGAATCTATTTTTTGCATGTGCACTCGATAATGATCTTTATCAGGTGATGACTGCCAGCGGCGTCTCGTATCCGCGTCATGATTCCGCTTTGAAGGCAGTGGATGCGGCGTCTGAAGGGGCGGGTGTGTTGATCCTCGCTGACCATTATCCCGGAAAGACTACTGAAATTGAGCCGGCTGTCTTCGAACTGGCGACCCAAAAAAATCTGCGATTATACATTGAATACCCTGCGGTCGTTCCCGGTTTGAAATTTGGGATACCTCAGCAGCCACATTGGGAACGTACGGTGGTTGCTTCCGATATTTTCGGAACAGAGCTTGAAAAGTTGCGAATACTCCAGATTCACGACTGTCATTTTCTACCCGTGCAGGCATCTCGCACGCATTTGGTTTCAGCTCGCGTTGCCGGTTATGACAAGGCTGTTTACGGCTTGCCAGAAAAGACCTGGCCGCTTCTGTTTGAACATCCGCGTGGTGACATGCTGATTGCGACGACGAAACTAAGTCAGTTTGTTTCTGCCCGTTACGCGCCCACCAAGGCCTGGGAGCCGGTTTGGAAGATGGTATTAGGCTGGCTTTCACCAGAAAGCAAAATACCCGATCTGAATTGGACGCCTTCAGTCCGTCCCTCGTTTGTCCGTAATGAATCTCTTCCGAAAAATGCGGAACGTGTTGCTTTCCGACGTGGTATAAAGTGGTTTGAAGGCTTTCTCGTAGATGAGTCATGGAAGGACGAGTTAATCCATCCGGCCAAGACCGGTTACGGACCCGCTGATACGAAACCGGGGTTGAACCGACCTCTGGGCGATGGCCGTTATGGGATTTTGGAAGGACATATATCGAAGGTGTTTTCTGATGGAAGTCAGCCAATGCGATGGCTGCTGCGAGGTGACTGTAACGCCGAGTCGGGTATGGCTTTTGCTTTGAGCGGAGTTTTAGAAAATGAGGAGCGGCATCGCGCGACCGCAGCGAATATTATGGATTTCGTTTACTTTAATTCGGACCTCTATCAGAGCGATCAGAATAGCCCTACTTATGGTTTATTGGGTTGGTATTCGTATGGTTCCGGCCCCAATGCTTTCTGGGGCAATGATGGTTCGAAAGCAATTATCGGCAGCTTGACAGCGGCATCTGCTTTAAATGACCCGCGCTGGGATGAGCGAATTTTGACGAGTATTCTGGCCAATTTTCGAACGACGGGTCCATTTGGATTTCGAGACGGGATGCCTTTGAATGCGAGTCAACTTAAAAAAAATGGCTGGGAACATTACGCGCGTCGTCGTTCGATTGCTCCCTGGCCTCAGCGCGAAGCATGGGCCTGGGCATGTTATTTGTGGCTGTATGATAAGACGAAATACGAACCATTGCTTGATCAAGCCCGGAAGGCGATTCAAATCACAATGCAGCGCTATCCCGATGGATGGGGTTACGCGTTACATGAAATGCAGATGGAACGTGGCAGGATGTTATTACCTTTGGCGTGGCTTGTGCGCGTAGATGATACTCCGGAACACCGCGCATGGCTTCGACAAGTGATTGACGATATGCTTGCGCGTCAGGATGCTTCCGGAGCGATTCAAGAGCAACTCCGATTTAAATCACACAAATCAAATGAAGATTACGGAACGGGAGAAGTTTCGATTCTCCATGAAGATGGTGATCCTTGTGCGGACGTATTTTATTCAGTGCCGCCAGCGTTTATTGGACTGGTCGAAGCAGCAGCGGCTACCGGGGATCCTAAGTATATTCAGGCTGCGGATAAAGTGGCCGAATTTCTTGTTCGCGTTCAAGTGCGTTCCGAGGCGCATCCGCGGTTGGACGGTGGATGGTTTCGTGCTTTTGACATCAAGCGATGGGATTACTGGGGGGCAAATGGTGACAGTGGTTGGGGTGCCTGGTCAAGTGAAACGGGCTGGGTGCAATCGCATATTGTTGCAGCGCTGGCGATGAGAGCGAAAAAGAGTTCGCTGTGGGAGTTCACTTCCGACAATCAGATCGGAATCCACTTTGAAAAGTACCGTAAATTAATGGAGATCGACAAAGCAGTTTCGATCATGAATGAATCCAGACCAAAGCAATTAGAACATTTGGCCTGGAATAAGCCTGTGAAAGCAAAAGTAGATCCCCACCCAAAGCATCCGGGAGCTGGCACGGCAGGGTTAACCGATGGTGTACTGGGTGAACCGAACGACCTGCGTCTGGGATGGATGGGATTCCGTGGTGCGGATTTAGATGCCACGATTGATCTAGGCAAGGAGATTCCGCTTCAATCAGTGAAAGCCAATTTCCTGGAGTTAATCTCCGGTGGAATCGTACTGCCTCGCGAAATCGACATGGCCGTTTCGGATGATGGGAAAACGTTTCGCATCGTGGCGACACAACAGATTGATCTGACGAAGAAGGGCGATTCCTCGAGTCAGTTATCGGTCAAACCGTTTCAGTTATCACCGAAAGATGTTAGCTGCCGTTATCTGAGATTTCGTGCCAAATCGATAGGGAAGCTTCCCGCATGGCATCCCGCCGCCGGGAGTCCGGCCTGGCTGTTTGTGGATGAAATCGTGGTGAATTGACGCGGAGCTATTTTTGATTGAGAAGTCATCACAGCCAAAGTTTCAGAGCGTGATGGTAGAGTCATTGATTTACGCTGCGCCTCCCCAAGTTCACGTAGATGGTCCGTCTACAAAGCGGGCTTGCTTTTGGAATAATTAGTGTAATCCAACCTTGTGTATTGATTTTCAGGTCGGGGATTCTCTTTTCTGATTTATTCAAATCGTCCTCTCTCAGTGCAAACTATGTTTTTAGTTCTGATTTGCAGCTCTGCACTTAAGGAAACATCAAGTCGTATCAGGGCTCGAATTATGACTGATATCGTGCACATTATTGCGCCCGATGTTTGTTTTATATGACGTCATGTATCGGAAATGGTGTGTTAAATCATGGCTTGCGCACTAGTTGACTCCGGTCATTCGTCTTTGTTTGAATGTCGAAATTGAATTAGAAAACTCAAGACGAGGGGTCTACGTTGAGCGTTATTGAACTGAATAAGCTAACTGAATTACAAAATATTCAGGACGATTGGAATCGATTATTGGCGGTGACTCCCGGTGGAAGTTTTTTCCAGTCGCTGGATTGGTTGCAGGTCTACTGGCGCCATTTTGAGGCAGATCAGAAATTACGTGTGTTAATTATTCGTGATGCAGATGAGGTGACTGGTATTGTTCCTCTATGTGAACGGACTATGGAGACTCGGTTCGGGGAGTGTCGGATTTTGACTTACCCGTTTGATGACTGGGGAAGTTTCTATGGTCCTGTTTCTTCTGATCCCGAAAGGACGCTGGCGAGTGCGCTCGAATATATTCAGCAGCCTCTGCCTTTGCGCAAGTGGGATTTGCTGGATTTGCGTTGTGTGGACACCGATGGATTTGATGGCGGTGTTACCGAGAAGGCGTTGTTTACTGCGAATCTTCCATATAAAAAACACCAGTGGAATCAGACTGCTTATGTTGATCTCAATCAGGATTGGGATGATTATCTGGCGGGGCGTTCGGGAAAAGCACGACAGACTTATCTACGCGCTGAACGACGAGTCGAAAAAGAGGGTGAGATCGAATTTTTGAGGTACCGACCTCGTGGCGCTGATTTTGGTGACAGCGATCCGCGATGGGATTTGTATGAAATCTGTGAAGAGATCGCGCGTAAGAGCTGGCAGGGTGATTCGACAACGGGAACGACATTATCTCATGAGAATGTAGCACAATATTTCCGAGATACACATGAAAGTGCTGTGCGGTTTGGAGCAGTAGACTTAAATGTGTTATATGTTGGCGGTCAGCCGGCTGCTTTCAATTATAGGCAGCCTCTAAGAATCAATTTTTCAGATTAATTAAGATTTCAGAGAGTGG
>NZ_CALEMX010000393.1 GCF_937910335.1 uncultured Gimesia sp.
ATACCGGTCACATTCAAAATGAAGTGCAGCATCAGTAAGGGCCCAATAATCGTAAGCCAACCCCAGGGAGCCGTGATCGCCAGACAGACATAAGCCCACCAGTGCAACCATTCAAAAAAGTAATTAGGATGTCGTGAGAATCTCCAAAACCCCGCGCGACAGACTTGACCCTGATGTTCAGGATTCGCGCGAAATCGAGCAAGTTGCCAGTCGGCAATGAGTTCACACGGAATGGCAATCAACCAAATGCCTATTCCGACATAATCATAGAGCCCCAGCGGCGATGTACCACGCGACGCGATCAACATCGGCAACGCAAACAGTAAACTGCCGATCGCCTGAAATTGGAAAAAACAGAATAACTTAAACTGTGCCGCACTGCCCCAATCCTGTTTCAGAGTCTGATAGCGACCATCTTCTGCCATGGTGAGGACGCGCCACAAAATATACGCACTCAGACGCAGCGCCCAGAACAGAGCCAGCAATGCGATAACAATACGCCTCGTGATATCACCGTCAGCGCTACCCCATACAAAAAAGAGAGCCAGCAGGCCAACCCCCATGCCCCAGGCCACATCCACGATTCCCGCATCGCCTGAACGACGCTGTATCAACCACAGAATTCCCATCACTGCTGCCATCGATATCCAACCGAGGAAAATCATTAACCAGGGATTCACGACAGGACCTCTTGTTCCGACTGCTCCGAAAAACTGAATGTATCAATGAACTCATGTCGTACCGGGTCGAACCGGCAATCCGGCTTCGCAAACAACATCTGAACCGTATTGCACTGCCGTTCCTCAAACGCAGCTTCGCAATAACTGAAATAATAATTCCACATGCGGATAAACGATTCAGAATAACCCAACTCCCGAACCTGATTGAGCTGATCATTGAACTGCTTTCGCCAGCAGCGAAGTGTCTGCGCATAATGTGGGGCAATGTCTTCCAATTGCAGCAGTCGCATGTCAGTGATGCTCGCCGTTGATTGCAGAATCGCAGCTACCGAGGGCAGACATCCACCCGGAAAAATATACTTGCGAATGAAATCAACACTCTGGAGATACTCCTGAAAACGCTGATCCTTAATCACAATACTCTGTAACAACATCATTCCATCGTTTTTCAACAACTCGCTGCATTTCTGAAAATATGTATCAAAAAACTGAGAACCGACGGCTTCAATCATTTCAATAGAAACCAGTTTGTCATACTTACCTTCTAAGTCTCGGTAGTCAGAAAGCAAGACTGTCACACGATCTGTGAGCCCCGCCGCCTGAACACGTTCGACAGCCAGATTATATTGCTCACGAGAGATGGTTGTTGTTGTGACCTGACAACCAAAATTCTTTGCTGCATAAATTGCCAGGCCTCCCCAGCCCGTGCCGATCTCCAGTAAATGATCATCCGGTTCGAGTCTAAGGTGACGACAAGCACGTTCTAACTTGGCAAGCGAGGCATCATGCATCGTCGATGAGGGCGTTTCGAAAACGCCGCAAGAATAACTCATAGTCTCGTCAAGAAACAGCTGATAGAAATCGTTTCCCAAGTCATAATGCGCGTGAATGTTTCTAGCTGCCCCGATCCGCGTATTCCTACGAAGCCAGTGCCCTGCTCTCGCACTTCTCTGACAGAACCGGGCAAACCCCCGTTCAAATCGATCAGATACATCCAGATTACGAATGAATATACGAACCAATGACATCAAATCGTTGCATGACCAGTCCCCGTCAATGAGTGATCTTGCAATACCCAGCCCTCCCCCCAATACAGCACGGCGATAAAACCTTGGATGATGCACCGTCACTTCTACTCTGAGATCTGTATGTTGTTGTCCAAAACAGACGCATTCATTTCCATCGTTTAAGGTCACCATTCCTCGAACCAGTCGATTTAACTTTTTCACCAACAGCCTGCGACAGATGGAATCGATGAAGCCTGCTTGTGAAGCATGTTGCAGTTTGTGCTGGTCGCTGGTTTTATCAATCCCAAATGTTGTCATGATGTCCTCGAATTTTTATTTTGCTCTGAAGATTGAGAATGTTTCGGATGTGGATGATAGGGAACGCCTTTCTTCCACAGACGTAAAGCCTGCCAGTAGATTGCCGCGAATACATAACCCGTGATCAGTGGATAATAAATCAAAGAACGTGTCAGATTTGCGGTTGTCAATTCCCGCCGTTCAAGCTGCAAAACGACATCAAAAATTTTTTCACCATCGCGATGATTCTCAATATTGACCGTAATCCTGTCTTGAGGCTCCGTTATCTGCCAGAAATATTGAATGTCCATCGGCATGAATGGCGAGACGTGAAACGTTTTGTCTATGGGTTGTTTTTCGCTTCCCGGACGAAATTGATCCGCATCTATGATATAGCAATGTTGCTCGCCCCAAGGCGTGTTGTGTACTTCCGCAACCACCGTTTGTACCGCTTGCGAGTCTTTGTCGAAACAAAAATAAAATGAGACAGGATTCATAATAAATCCGAAATAGCGTAAATGCGTAAGCAGTCGAATTGGTCCATTCGGACTGGGACGACCGCTTTTTGTAACGAAATCTCTTACGGCATCCGAAAGCGATTGATCTGAATCACCCATATGATCCTCACGACAAAACCGCGCCAGCGCCGGCCTGCGCGTAGACCAAAACCATCGACCATGAAATACAGTCTGAATCTCATCGAGGTCCAGGTACATCAGGAAGATTCGGTTGCGAAAGTTGTGTTCAACTGGTGCATAGCGTCGATGTCGTACCCAACCTGTGAAGATTCCGCTTTCCATGTTTCATCCGATTCCAATAACGCCTGACAAACCGCCAACGCACTGTTGACGCCATCTTCGTGAAAACCATTTCCCCAATAAGCGCCACAAAAAGACGTCCGCTGCTGATTGATCAACTCTGCATGACGCTGCTGTACCTGAGCACGACCTGCTGTAAAAATGGGATGCGCGTAGTTGATACGGCGAATGACTTGCTTTGGATCGACTCGATCCTCACCATTTAGTGTCACGCTAAACGTATTTTTCGAAGACAGATTTTGCAACAGATTCATATTATAAGTTACGGTGGCTTTCTCATTGCTCTGGGAGGGAGCGAAGTAATTCCAACAGGCCCAGGCACGCCGAGTGCGAGGTAATACCGACACATCCGTATGCAGTTGGGCAACATTTGACTCATAGGGAAATGACGACAGCAATTCGCGTTCTGTCGAACTCGCCCCCTTATCCAGAATTTTCAATGCCTGGTCACTATGACAGGCAAAAATGACATGATCAAATCGTTGAGGCAAACCTCCAGAAAAACAGAGCTCAACGTATTGTTCTCCCCGAGCGATCGAAATAACGGGCGTGTTCACTCGAATCGATTCAGCAAAACTGGCTGTGAGTGCTTTGACATAAGTATTTGAACCACCACAAATCACTCTCCATTGTGGACGATCGCGAATCGCAAGGATCCCATGATTCAGATAAAACTCGACGATAAACCGAACTGGAAATTGTTCAAAGGTCCCTAACGGACAAGACCAGATGGCTGAACCCATCGGCAGAAAATACTGCTCGATAAACTCTTTTGAAAAACGTTCACGGGCAAGATATTCTCCTACCGTTTGCTTCTCGTCGTTCGACTCTAACAATTCAACTGACTGGCGATTGAAACGTAAAATATCTTTCATCAGCCGATAGAAATGAAGATTGAACAAATTGCGTCGCTGCGCGAACATGCCATTCAGGTCAGCCCCTCGATATTCAAGACCCGTACGAGCGCACTTCATGCTGAAGCTCATCTCTGTCGGCTGTGAAGCGACACCCAGTTGATTCAAAATCTTCGTAAAATTGGGATAGGTCTTGTAGTTAAAAACGATAAACCCTGTATCGACAGCATGCTGCTCGCCATCAATATCTACATCAATGGTATTGGTATGCCCGCCAACATAATCATTTGCTTCAAAAACGGTAATATCATGTTGAGTTTGTAAACAATAGGCTGCGGTTAGGCCTGAAATCCCGGCACCAATTATAGCAATCTTCACAACTGTACCTCACTTGTCGTACGCGTAATATCACAGCTGCTGTCATTTTGGTGGCAACGTCCTGTAAATCGCAATCTATTTTGGGCAAAGACTCGATAAAATAACTCGATTAATTGTGACAGACCCGGTAATCTTGTCACGGCCACAAGCCAGCCCAATCCCACGATTGAATAGAGCCTCCGAAATACTTCCACCCCAGTAACCCAGGTATCATCAGACAGCCGTGCGTGCATCTCGTTCATAAACTGACCATATGTCTTCCCATATTTTTCAGCACTAAAGTCAGGATCTGCAATGTTTGTGAACAGGATCTTGCTCTTCCGGTCCAGGAGACGAATCATCCTGACTTCCTTTTCACATAAAGGGCATGCTGCATCATAAAATGCTTCGAGTTCGTATTGCTGATTCATCAGTTCTTCCTGCTTTCTGACTGAGAGATGTACTACTCAAATCAATAACCGCCCAAATCGCACATCATTTCGAGATCTGTTTCCTCAGCCTCCAGTCGTAACTTGGCAACTGCACGTTTCTCAAGCTGCCGGACTCTTTCTTTCGAAATCCCTAATTCATCCGCCAGACTCTGAAAAGTCCGAATTTTATGTTGATTACCTAGTGCAAACCGGCCGTATATTATGAGCTGTTCCCGGTCATCTAGATTCTTCATCGTTTTCGATAGCAAATGCGACATCTCACCCCAAATTTGTTCGCCCATTACCGGCACCACCTCTTCACTTGCATCATCGAGTGCGCTTGTATGAGTTGCCGGCATGAAACGAAGGTTTGCTTTTCGTCGATCTGCAATCGTTCGATAAGCAAAGTTAGAGATAGCATGATAGGCATAAGTACTGAAACGAAACCCGCGGGAGTAATCAAATTTGTCAGCTGCCTTGATCAACGACCAGATCCCATCACTAAGTAATTCATCAAACGAAACATGAGGTGTGACACACTTCTTGACAATGGACACGACCAGTCGCATGTTACAACGTATTAAATGGGCACGACTATTAAGTGCTTCACTCAAATATTGATCTATTTTGTTGATTTTATATTCATCAGGTGCTGCAGGATCGAGCTGTGAACGAAGTGCATTTGCCTTGAATTTGAAATAATTCATTCGACGAAACAAATTTCGCTCTGCTTCTGCTGTCAGAACCTCTGCCTCGCAAAGCCGTGACAGATACGAAGGTAAGTTTTGAGAAGTATTGAGAGACAGCATATCACCTGAAACATGTAAATCATCAGGCAATGATTCTGCCAGAATTTCTTCTTCCAGGTCCGCTGAGTTAAAAGTAGCATTAGGAATGAAATCGATTTCAGTCTCTAACAGCTCGAGTGCACGATTGACCACACAGCAACGATGCGTGCTCTTTGGTTCCGGTGTGGATGTTTCAAGAGATGCAATCATTTCGAGTCTCCTTAAGTACTATTCGTTCAATTCGTTCATTCAGATATATCGACGCCCCACCGCCTCGGCCACCCTAAATTCGTTCATATCGTTCATTTTTTAAAATAAAAATATAGATCCCTGTAAAAATGTGATTCTAGTTTTGTACTTGTCAAAACAATAACATAATCTAAGATCAAACAGTTTAAGTATCCCACTAGTCACACAATAACGATCATATCGTTCATACAGAGAATCAGATAATGCAACAGTTTTTCACTCCCAAACAGGTTTCTCGCGCCATGCAAGTGAGCGAATCCTCCGTGAAACGCTGGTGCGACAAAGATATCATCCCCACGCAGTACACAGCCGGGGGACACCGCCGCATCGCACTTTCCGAACTCATAGAGTTTCTACGTTGCAGTAAACATGAGCTCGTGCGCCCTGAAATACTCGGATTGCCCGCAACTTCCGGGCAATCAATCCGGGTCATCGATCGTTCAGCCGAACAGCTCGCACAAGCGTTACTACAGGGTGATGAAGAACAGTGCAGAAGAACCATACTCGACCTCTATCTGGCCGAACATAGTATCAGCACGATTTGCGATCTGGTGTTTGTAAAGGCGTTTTCCATCATCGGTAACCGCTGGCAGTGCGGTGATGCTGAAGTCTACCAGGAGCGTCGTGGTTGCGAACTGACAATGAGAGTCATCCACGAGTTACACAAGTTGGTCCCTGTTCCAAAGGAAGACGCACCTGTCGCCTTGGGTGGTGCTGCCGAAGGTGATCTCTACAACATGGCCACGACCATGATAGAACTGGTATTACGAGATAACCATTGGAATGCGGTTTCTCTGGGCTACAACCTGCCGTTCCATACCCTTGAAGCAGCGCTCAGACAAAAGAGTCCTAAGCTGTTCTGGCTAAGTGTGAACCATATACCGAACGAATCGGAGTTTATTCAGTCGTACAACCAGCTATTTAACCAGTTTGGGAATACTATCGCATTCGTTGTCGGCGGTCGTGCGCTTCACGAAGACATCCGCAAGCAGATCCAGTATGCAACATACTGTGATAACATTCGACACGTGGAATCTTTTGCGCAGACTCTACTGAGTGCGGCAAAAACCTGAGAGGATGATATCCTGGTCGGGTTGATGAGTTTCAAAAACAACAGCAGAAACAATAATCGGACCCGCTTACACTCTAAGATTCATTATCAGATACCGGGATATACTTGTTATACAATTCCGCATAATCCTCGCGTACGGGACTGAAGACGTCCAATACAACAGCGGGCCCATCGACGGCGATCGCCTGATGCGGTGTGTTCGGTGGGATAATAAACATCGCGCCCGCTTCAACAACTCGCACTTCATCTCCCATCGTCAATTCCAGCCTGCCCTCCAGAAGCATCCCACCTTGCTCATGTGGATGATGGTGCAGAGGCACAATGGCGCCCTCATCCATTTCCAGATAAGACAACATCAGATTTTCCCCATAAGGGGTTCGCAATTTGCAGCCGGGTAGCACTTCCAAAGCTTTGACCGTGTTGATATCGATAAAGGGCATACTGTAGAACTCCATTACCAAAGTGACATTTTATTTTCACGAAGATTACACTAACCTCAAGTTAAAGAAAATATCCCAAAATTGATAGTCTGGTGAACCCGGATCGAAATCAGGATGTCTCATACACAAGCATTTTAGATCAACCGGCAGCGTTTTCAAAGTTTCATAAAATTCAATACCAACACAGTAAATCTACATTCTTCAATATCTCTGAAAGATCGGCAACTCAATGTACGTGCCATCCTCTTTTGCTGAAACCGACATCAATGTACTTCATCATTTTATTGAACAGAACAGTTTTGCGACACTGGTAACACACAGGGACGACGAGCCGTTCGCAAGCCATATCCCTGTATTACTGGACCGCAATCAGGGGGAATACGGGCAACTGATTGGCCATTTTGCGAAAGCCAACCCTCAAAGTAAAACAGAGACTCTTCAGAATGTGCTCACAATTTTTCACGGTCCCCATGCCTACATTTCACCCACTTGGTATGAGGCGCCTGATCTGGTACCCACCTGGAATTATCAGGCGGTGCATGTTTATGGACGTTATTCTGTGATTGATGATCCAGGTCAATTAAAAGAAATTCTCAAGCAATACGTCAGTTTTTATGAAGCTGCTCAACCCACGCCCTGGACGATGAAAAACGTGGATCCTGCCTTCGCAGATCAGTTACTGCAGAGTATTGTCGGGTTTACTATCAACATCGAACGGATTGAAGGCAAATTCAAACTCAATCAAAACCATCCCGTAGACCGGCGGGAAAAAGTAATCAAGGCATTACAACAACAGCGCAATGACAACGCTCAGGCCATCGCAGCACAGATGAAAGCCCACCTACCCGACTAACAGATCAACTCGTTTTCTCTAATTAACGGGCATACTCAATCGTACGCGATTCACGCATGACAGTCACCCGAATTTCACCCGGATAGGTCAACGAATCTTCGATTGCCTTAGCGATATCTTTACACATTTTCGCCGCTTCTCGATCATTCACTTGGTTGGAATCGACAATCACGCGCACTTCGCGTCCCGCCTGTATGGCATAGGTATGATCGACACCCGGAAAACCGCAAACAAGTGTTTCCAGCTCTTCCAGACGACGGACATATTTCTCTAACGTATCGCGACGCGCTCCCGGACGCGATGCAGAACAGGCATCGGCGGCAGCAACCAGAACTGTATAGATATAATCAGGGCGAATATCATCGTGATGGCCGGCAGCAGCGTGCACAACCTCTTGAGATTCTCCATAGCGCTTTAATAATTGTGCACCAACGGCAGGGTGTCCCCCTTCCATTTCATGATCGGCTGCTTTCCCCACATCATGAAATAACCCACAGCGACGGGCGACTGTTCCATCCAGACCGAGTTGCTCTGCCATGATACCCGTTAATGCGGAAACTTCGATCGAATGCCTTAACACATTTTGACTGTAACTTGTTCGAAAATGTAAACGCCCTAAAAGATCAACCAGCTTGGGGTTCACACCGGAAATATTAACTTCCTGACAGGCACTTTGTCCCATCGTCTGAATATATTCTTCCAGTTCTTTCTGCGTTTCTTCGACAACCTCTTCAATTCGTGCCGGGTGAATACGACCATCATTGACTAGTTTCTGTAATGACATCTTTCCGATCTGACGCCGCACGTTGTCAAAGGCAGATACAACCACAACGCCCGGCGTATCGTCCACAATCACATCCACGCCTGTTGCTTTTTCAAACGCGCGAATATTCCGACCTTCGCGGCCAATAATCCGGCCTTTCATTTCTTCTTCGGGCAGATCAACTGTAGAAACCGTCGTTTCCGCCACATGACCAGAGGCAAACCTCTGAACCGCCATGCCAATTGTCTCACGAGCAATTTTATCGCAAGATTGCTTCAACTCAGCCTGATGCTTCAGAATCAGGGCACCCGTTTCATTTTTTAGATCTTTATCCAGACGATCCAGTAGCATCTTGGAAGCCGTTTCACGATCGAGACCGCTGATTTTAAATAACTCTTCCTGCTGATTCTTGAGGGCCCGTTCCAGCTCTTGCTCTCTCGCTTCGGCAGCTTTGGAGCGGGAGGCCAGTTTTGACTGCGTTGCCTGAATCATGGCTTCTTTCTTGAGGAAATCGGCCTGCTGATCTTCCAGTGTCGTTTCGCGCTTACTCAGCTTCTTTTCAATCGACCAGAGCTCTTCGCGCTGCTTATTCACATCTTCTTCGAGCGATTCACGACGCTTTAATAACTCCTCTTTCGCTTCCAGCTTCTGGCTTTTGAGCAGGTTTTCTGAATCCAATTCAGCTTGCTTCAGAATCTGAGCATAAGACTGGTAAGCAGACCCTCGGCGGATACGGTCGATGAAATAACCAATAACAGTCCCGACAACGAACGCCAGACCCGCCCCGATTGCGACTTCAGTAGACATATTCCAGGTGCTTCCTCTGCGCCTATAGTAAAAGTTCCTTTCCTGTTACCCGCCATACGGCCTTAGCAAACAACAGAGACATAATTGAACCGATTTGACTTTTTCCTGATCACAGGGCTAAGTCAAAACAATACAAATCATGTTGTCAGGAATTTCTATAGAATGACAGGAGCGTCAGAGAGTTTAAAAATTAAAGATGCCTAATGATAAGAAATGAAATTCAATGACATACTTTAATTTAATACAGCCCAGAAAAATAATATCTCTACAACAAAAACCGGCCCGTGCTTTGATCTGCTTATCGACGTTTAAAACGCCATCGGTTAGATCGTACCTTCACTGGTACACGAGACGGCAACTCGATTCCCAAACAAGACAACAATCGACGCACGATCTCATTTTTCTGTTCCTGTTGAGCCATGAACTCAACATTCGATGAGTGATCTCTTGAAAAAAGAGAACACTCTCGTGAACGAATCAGCGCCGGCAATACTCCTACCCATTTGGCTATCAGAGCATAAACTGCAAGAATCGTCTCATTGAGAATACCAAACATTGTTGATTTTCCAATTCCACTGAACCTGGGACTGCTTTAAAAACTCTTTAATCACAGAAACCAATTGAACTCAAATTGAATTCAGCCTCTGTAACGATGCTCCCCATCAAACCGAGAAATGCCGAAAGGAAACTTAAAAATAAAAAACGTTGAAACAATTGTAAAAAGTGAATTCACCCACACCCGATAATACGTTGTCACTCACCTTATGCTCAAAGATCAAATATTCTCTGAGAGAAGAGAAACAAATCGTTTTACTTAATGACAGGCAAAACTTCTCTTATAAATTCTTTTTTTATGGTAACAAGACAATTCCTGTTTCGATAGTATATAGTTGGAAATATTGGCCGAAAGTCAAATCTCTAAAGAGAGCGCGTCCAATTTTACCCAAGCAGCTTCAACTCTATGATACGTAATCCAAAGGGACCTGAAGACGCGACCATAAACCTGAATACAGGCTAGATTACCGTCTCTTTACTTTGCAAATCACATCCCGCTTTTCAGAACTCAAAATTTCGATGAATCAGTTTGTTGCAGCAGTGAAAAACGGTTTGCTAGAGTGCCAACGGCGGATTGACCTGGAACGGCTCTCCCAAGGCAACGTTAGTCCACCTGGAAACGGCTCCGAAAATCGGATCCTGATTGCCGTCTCAGGCGGGGCAGACAGCATTGCTTTGATGCGAGCCTTAGAACAGTTAATGAGATCAACCAAAGCTCAATCCCCTGCCTCGCTGCCCCCCGACTCATTGATCGTGGCCCATTTGAATCATGGCCTGCGAGGAGAACAATCAGATGCAGATGCATCCTGGCTCGAAGCGGAATGCCAGCGTTTCGCGCTTCCTTTTGTTACCGAAAAACAGGAACTCGCTCATGCTCAACCAGAAACAGGCGAAGGCCTGGAAGAACGCTGCCGAAAAGCACGCTATGATTTTTTAACCCGTTTAGCCCGCAAACATCAATGCACACAAATTGCGATTGCTCATACGCGCGATGATCAAGCGGAAACGGTGTTACACCATATCGTCCGAGGAACCGGAATCGCAGGCCTCAGAGGAATTCCACGTATTCGTGCTATGCAGGCAGGAATTTTTTTAATCCGCCCGATGCTCGAAATCAGTCGCGAAGAAGTGATTCATTATCTCAAAGAAAATTCACAGGACTACCGCGAAGATGAATCAAACGTCGATACCAGCTTCACTCGAAACCGCATTCGGCATCAACTCATTCCTTTATTAAAAAAAGAGTTTAACCCGAATGTAGCCCAGGCAATCTATCGACTGTCTCAACAGGCGGATGAAGTGAGCACACTCATCTCAGAACAAGTGAAACAGGTTTTAAACGCCGCCACTTTGGATCAAAATCAGGAACTATGGAGATTAGACTGCAACGTTTTCAAAAACGTACCAGACCATCTCATTAAGCAATGTTTTCTGTCAATCTGGCACGAGATGGGCTGGTCGCGGAAAAGAATGGGCTTTGATCACTGGCAAAGACTGCTGGAGTTATCCCGGTCCGGAAAGAAACTAAGCCTGCCGGATCAAATCACTGCCGAGCGCCGTGAACGATTACTTATTTTACGCAAAATGATAAGTGATCCATCTGATCAGATAGAACGAATCTGATAAACATTCGCATTCCTGCATATGTATCGTGGAAAATTTAATCGCCGTTGGTTAGAATCTGGCGTTGCTGATTAATATATGACATCGTTTCCTCCTCAATTGGCAATGGAGAGGAAGTCCATTTGTGCGTTATTGTCGTGTAAACAAGACCATTCA
The DNA here is from genome assembly GCF_937910335.1 of uncultured Gimesia sp. Taxonomy (GTDB): domain Bacteria; phylum Planctomycetota; class Planctomycetia; order Planctomycetales; family Planctomycetaceae; genus Gimesia. The sequence goes on from NZ_CALEMX010000393.1 coordinate 11,751, forward strand.
AAGCATCCATTCGTGATCATCATTCGATCTATTCGCTTCTGAATTACCACCTCTTGTAAAACACATTGCACTTGTATCTCGCCCTGTTTAATCAAAGCCCTGTACAATCAAAGAAGATGCAACTATGAATAACAACAGATCGCTATTTATTGCGAGCTTTATGACTCTTATCGCCGCCGGCGTGGGCTTCGCAATTCGAGGAGGTATCCTGGCTGACTGGGGTGCCCAATACGGTTTTACCAAACTGGAACTGGGTACGATTACGGGAGGGGGACTCGTCGGGTTCGGAATCGTGATTCTACTTGCCAGCCTCATCACCGATAATGTTGGCTACAAACCACTTCTGCTGTTGGCGTTCATTCTGCATGTGCTTTCCGCTGTAATTACTTTAGCAGCAACTCCGATTTTTGAAGCGATGGGTAAAGACGCCACTTACTGGTGTCTTTATATTGGAATGTTTATGTTCGCCGTCGCCAATGGTCTCTGTGAAGCGGTGATTAACCCGCTCGTGGCCACACTTTATCCCAAACAAAAAACTCACTACCTGAATATTCTGCATGCAGGCTGGCCCGGCGGTTTGATCATTGGTGGAATCATTGCTGCCATCTATGCCAACCAGAAAAGTAGCGTTGACTGGCTTCGCTGGGAAATCCCCATGACAGTGTTCCTGATCCCAACTTTGATTTATGGTCTAATTGTCATTAAAAACAAGTTTCCACAATCAGAGGCCAAATCTGCCGGTGTTAGCTACGGACAGATGCTGATGACATTCGCCAGCCCCCTCTTATTATTCTTACTCTTTCTGCATGCCTGTGTGGGATACGTAGAACTGGGAACCGATAGCTGGATTGCCAGCATTACCGATTCGATCTTAACCGGCCAGGGACTGATACTATTTATCTATGCGTCCGCGATTATGTTCATCCTGCGTTTCTTTGCAGGGCCGATCGTCGAGCGAATCAACCCATTAGGTCTGCTCTGCGTGAGTGCATGCTTTGGTGCCGTTGGGTTATACATGATTGGAAGTTCTCACGAAGCCTACATGGTCTGGATCGCCGTTACGGTATATGGTCTGGGAAAAACCTTCCTCTGGCCTACCATGCTGGGTGTGGTTGGCGAACGCTTTCCCAAAGGGGGCGCCATTACGATGGGTGCCATGGGTGGCATCGGCATGCTTTCAGCAGGTCTTTTGGGTGGTCCGGGAATCGGTTATAATCAGGATTATTATGCCACGGAAAAACTGGAAGAACTTTCCCCACCAGCTTATAAACGGTATTCCGTTGCAGACAAAAGTGGCTTTCTTTTCTTCCCCGCGATTAAAGGACTGGATGGATCGAAAGTGGGTGTTCTGAATAACGATGGGAAAGACTTGGCGGAAACCGTTGCCATACTCAAAAAAGAAGGCAAAACAGAAAAAAATGTAACCGCCTTGGATCAATGGTGGCAGGGGGCGAAAAAATTCGCGCCAGAAGACAAGAAGCCTGTGGATGAAGCCGGGGATTAT
>NZ_CALEMX010000394.1 GCF_937910335.1 uncultured Gimesia sp.
ACTTTAAACATATCGGACAGATCATTGATTAATACGGCCAGATCAAAATCATTAAGATTTAGCGACATCCTGCCTGCCTCTATTTTAGAGAGATCAAGAATGTCATTAATTAAACCGATGAGGCTTTCACCATTTCTTTTGATTGTCTGCACAGACTCGATGTCATCGGGATCAACAACATTACCAAGCAAAATGTCAGTAAATCCCAGAATTGCCGTCATCGGTGTTCGAATTTCATGGCTCATGTTGGCAAGAAATTCGCTCTTCGTTTTGTTTGCTAATTCAGCAGCTTGCTTGGCTTTGATCAATTCCAGCTTTACTTCAACTAACGCACGCTCGCTTGCAACACGCTTACTGACATCAACAGAATACTTGACTACCTTACACGGTTTCCCGTTCAAGTCCAAAATAGGATTATAAGTTGCCTGTAACCAGACTTCCTTGCCATTCTTGCCAATACGCTTCAACTCTGCCGATACATATTCACCTTGTTTAAGTTTCTCCCAGAATATTTTGTACCCTTCGTTTAACCGCTCTCTCGGCTCAACAAAGAAACTATGGTGACGGCCACTTACTTCTTCCGAAGAATAACCCATCGTTTCCAGGAACCTGTCATTGGCTTTAATAATTGTACCGTCCATCGTGAACTCAATTACCATCTGAGACTTACCGATGGCTTCAAGCTGCCCCTCGTAGTCTGCATTGAGTTGTCTCTGATGCATTTCTTGAGTTAAATCACGAATGATTCCAGTGAACAGAATCTCTTGATCTTGACCATCCTTTTCCACGAAAACCTGGCTCACTGAAAGATGAACAGGAAATGTTGTCCCATCCTTGCGCTGCCCTACCACCTCTCGACCGCTGCCGATAATCTTCGCCTTGCCTGTTGTCAGATAGCGAGCCAGATAGCCATTATGTTCCTCTCGATAAGGAGATGGCATGAGCATTTTGACATTCTTACCGATCACTTCTTCAGCCTGATAGCCGAAAATCTTTTCTCCAGCTAAGTTAATAGCGTGAATAGACCCTTCTGATGTAATTGTAATGATGGCATCGACCACGTTATCTAGAATCGAATTGTGTGAGAAGTCTTGCTTTTGCCGCTCCTGGATCGCTACAAACTTTGCAACAGAACGAAGTTTTTCTTGCTCGGATTTCTTGTGCTTCAAACAGATAATTGTTGTCACCCAGATTGCAAGCAGCGACAATATGCGGTTCGTGACAACGACCCACAGAGACAATCCGCTAGGAGATAATGCCAATCCCACCAGAGTAAGAATCGAGGCAACAATCGCCGCACTCAGGGTTAATTCCCAACGGGGAGAGCAAAGAGTACTGATTACTAACAATAAGTAAATAAGGCCGTAAGCCACTCCAAGAGGGACTATCAGATCGCCGATAAATATCAGAATTGACAGACCAAGACCGACCAAAAAATATCCGACAGGAAAAATTGGTTTGCCCGAGACGTTTGATACAGAATCATTTCCATCAAACCAGACTTTTTGTTCTATAAGATTTTCCATTCTACGACTCCAAATGTACCCTGATCAGATCATTCTGATTGTCTTCAGTACAGGAAGGTAGCTTTCTACACATCAAAAGAATAGGTTGCTAAAAGGCAACATGCGTGGAGGTAAAGTACTGCTATCAGGGATTTTTTAGGGAACACACGGTGTTCGAGCGATAAAAACCGTTACGACTCGCAAAGACGGAACGGGAGGCGTCAAGTAAATTCGAGTGAACTTGATCCCTATTGAGCAGAGCCACTCCAGGCAATGTTCAGTTTGAGGTCACTAATTCCATCTGAACAAAGTGAAATGTAGGATCGAAGCGCTCAGCACTTTCGCACCGTTATCATCCGCCGCTCATGGCGCAGGTTAAACTGAGTCGATTGAGCAATCCTAACTCAGTTTTTCGGAAGGACTTTCCAGAATCGCGGAAACGACTTTTGCAGGACGCCCGTTGGTAATGATTTGCTCCTGGCCGTTATGATGATAGAGAAGCTGCTTATAATCGAGACCGAAAAGTCTCATAATGGTTGCCTGAAAATCATTCGGAGTGACAACATTTTCGACAGCACGATGCCCAAATTCATCCGTTTTACCGTAAGCCATGCCCCCTTTAATCCCGCCTCCCGCCAGCCAGATACTAAAGCCCTGCCCATTGTGATCGCGACCGGCTTTCTTGGCATCGCCATGGCTTTGCGTCACAGGAAGTCGTCCGATTTCTCCCCCCCAATGAACCAACGTTGATTCGAGCATGCCCCGTTGCTTCAAGTCTTTCACAAGAGCAGCAGAAGGCTGATCGGTCCGCCCACAGATCGCAGGCAAGCCGGTAGTAATACTACTATGATTATCCCAGGGTTGACCGTTATGAAACAGTTGCACAAACCGCACACCCCGTTCCACTAAACGACGGGATATCAGACACCGCGTACCGTACTCGCGTGTTTTTGGATTATTAAGGCCGTACAGATCTTGCGTTGCTTTTGTTTCCTGGGCAAGGTCAAGTGCCTCACGGGCGGAAGTCTGCATGCGGGCTGCAAGCTCATAGCTTGATATCCGCGCTTCTAAATCGGATTCATGAGGATGCTGTTCGAAATGTTTACGATTCAACTCCTGTAATAATTCCAGATTTTGTGCTTGTAGAGAACCGCGTAAATGAGCAGGCGCATCCAGATTCAAAATACGTGGTTCTTTTGGACGCAGAACGGTTCCTTGAAACAAAGAAGGCATAAAACCGTTCGACCAGTTCGTCACTCCATCAACGGGAAGTCCACCCGGATCTGTCAGCACCATGTAAGCGGGCAAGTCCTGAGACTCGGTCCCTAACCCGTAAACCAGCCACGAACCAAGATTCGGTCGGCCAACCACTCCGGGAATCCCACCATGAAAGTAACGGATAGAAACTTCGTGCCCATTCGCTCCCGTATGCATCGATCGAATCAGACAAACATCATCAACGATTTCTCCCAAACCAGGAAGCAGTTCAGATAACTCCGTTCCACACTCACCATGTTTCTGAAATTTCCAAGGGCTACCCAGCAGTTTTTTACTGGCATTCTTGACAAAACTATATTGAACCTCGTCTTTGAAATCGGTGCCGCTGTATTTGGTCAGCTCCGGCTTGGGATCGGTCAGATCCATATGCGCTGGACCACCATGCTGAAACAGCGAAATCATCGCTTTGGCTTGCGGAACGAACTGTGACGTTTTCGGTGTCAGGTCAAAAGAAGGCGGTTTGACTTGAACACTCTTAGGCCGGGCAAGCAGGTTGTCCTGCTTCAGTAACCAGGCCAGCGCCACTGTACCAATTCCCATTGCGTTGTCAGCCAGAAATTGTCTTCTACTAAAATGCATCATGATCAATCATACCTGGATTAAGTTTTTCTTCCGATTACTCTTAACTATAAGATTCATTTTAAGGGGCTTCAAACAGATTCAATCAACATATAAAAACTCGTTTGAACTCATGAGGGCCTGACACAAATTCGTAATCGTCTGTTGAGCATGTGTCACTCCCTTAGGCATCTGTTCCGGATGTTGTTGCAAATATGCCAGTTGGTTCCCCATAAAACCGACTACCAGCTTCAATTCATCCGGCGTCGGCTTTCGACAAAGCGCCAGCTCAAAGGCGTAAGAAGCTTGTGCAGGCAGACTCTGTTTTTGGACTGGTTCCGGTCCATGAAATCCAGTTTTAGAATCCCACTTGAATGCGGGACCTTTCTCACGTTCAAGAGTCAATTGAACACTCCATGTAAAGGAATCGAAACCGACATCTCCATTACAATCACTAATGAAATCAATCTGATCGCCCTGCTCTACAGCCAACTTCATCACTTTGGTTTCCGCGACTCCATTATAGGCAATCCACTTCCCGGCCAGACCAGTTCGACTGGATTGAATCAGTCCGCGTACACCATTTCCATTTTTCGTCCCATGTTGCAGCTTACCAGTGATTGACAACATCCCCGTAGCCGGTGCAGTCCAACGCTTGATGCCCGCATATTTTCTTGCCGGATGTCCTCCATTGGCATGCAAAGTCACCCAACCCAGTTTCGCGTCAGGAAGTTTAGGCCCTCCCTGCCAACCAGAACCGGTCCAATGAGGTAATGCTGTAAACTTATTTATCTTCAAAGTCTTTTGATCAACCTCGCCATATCCAAAACTCCATACGGGTTTTTCTGAGACGGAAATTGCAGGCAGCGCTGCAAGTTCTTCGGGTTTCAGTTCAGGGGCCTCACGATTAATTCGGTCGGCCAACTTGGCAGATTGCGAAAGGATGAAACTACCATTCATCAACATGAGAGATTGTGTAGCAACCGTCGAATTTGAACGACGTTCGCAATTCGTTTCCATTACAGGGGCATCGAATGTTTGCAGCATTCCCACGGGCTGGCTACGCCGCGCCTGAATATATAAACTACGACGCAGTTGCTCACCTGAAACCACAACTTGACCGAAATCATCTTCTTTAATCGCCACAGGAGCACCGTACAACTTACGGTCAAGCACACCGGAAACAGACAGCATCCGGTCACGTAAAGTCTCGGCTTCGATTCGAACAATGGGCTTTCGCCAATAGTAATGGTTTTCAGCATCAATCGATTCTTTACTCGGATCGTGCGCCCCCGCCTGACGGTACGCCGTTGAGAGCATTATCGTGCGATGCAACTTTTTCAGATCCCAGCCCTGTTGCACGAATTCATCGGCCAGCCAGTCCAGTAACTCCCGATGCGTTGGATTGGAGCCGAGCTTCCCAAATTCACCGGGTGTCCCCACAATCGCACGACCGAAATGATGCATCCAGATCCGATTGACCAAAACGCGAGCTACCAGAGGATGTTTGCCGCTCGTCAACCAACGGGCATATCCCAGACGGCGACCCGTTGTAGGCAATTTGCCATCGTTAAGCGCCAGCTCATGGCGTTGACCTTCCGGCGAAACGACAGATAAGGCAGCCGGCTTGATCACTTGTTTTGGTTGCCGGTAATCACCACGATGAAATAACTTTGTGACGGGCACATGATTGGCAGGCTCAACTGCAACTCGCAAGAATTCTTCTACCGGCTTCTTCTTTCTGATCTCAGCAATTTGTTTATCGAAGTTTTTCAGCTCTTCAGCGGCCTTCGGCAAGTATTGATAAAGCACACCCGTTGAAATATTGACACTCGGGTTTTTCTTTAACAAAGCAACTTGCTCAGCCGTTCGTTTCTTGACCGGAGTCTGATAAGCACCTTTCAACTGGTCTCGTAACGGTTGCTCATATTTCTTCAACTCGATTTCAAGAGCCTCAGCCATGTACTTGACTCGTTTTTCATTTTTTACAGTCACTACTTTTTTCACTTCTTCTTCCACTGCCGCTGCTTTCGCCCGGTCGGCAGCCGTGTAAAGCGAAACGCGACGCTGCTGTGGTGTCTGCCATTTTTGCCAATCGAAAGTAGGCTCAAAAATAGCACGCAGCGCGAAATAATCGGCTTGCGGAATCGGATCATAGCGATGGTCATGGCATTGGGCACAGGCAACACTTAAGCCTAATAACGAGGAACCCACAATCTTCATCGTGTCAGTGATCACCTGATTGCGCGCCGCGGGAGTATTACTACCACTGCCCGTTCCATCAGCGGCCATCCGTAAAAAACCGGTCGCCGTCAAAAGTTCAATTTGTCGTGCAGTCAGATCCCCTTCGCGCTTGCCAACCAGTTCATCCCCGGCAAGTTGCTCAATAATAAATTGATCGAAAGGTTTCCCATCATTCAATGACTTAATAACATAATCGCGGTATTTCCAGGACCAGGGACGTACATCATCTTTCACCGTGTAGCCTTCGGAATCCGCATAGCCAGCAATATCCAGCCAGTGCCGTGCCCAACGTTCGCCGTAATGTTGAGACTTCAACAGCTCGTCCAATAACGATTCATACCAGTCGTCAGAACCGTTTGCCATCACACGCTGTAGCTCTTCGGGATTCGGGGGCAGTCCCAATAGATCAAAATACACCCTCTTGATCAAAGTCAGCTTCTCAGCATCAGGTGAAAAAGCCAACCCGTCAGGCATGGCTTTCAATAATAGTGCATCAAAGGGCGTGCGAACCGTCGGATTTTTTTTGAACTCCGCTGAAACCTCTGGTCGTTTGATCGGCTGAAATGCCCAATAAGCCCGCTCTTCCGGAGTAATTCCCAATCCGGGACCAATCGTCTCAGGCTCCGGACGACTCGTTTTCGCTCCCGTCGCAATCCAGCGCTTGAGAATCTCTATCTCCGCTTGAGGGACACGCGCTTCGCCCGGCGGCATTTCACCACTCTCCAAGCGGTTTATCAAATTACTCTCTGCAGGTTTGCCCGGAATAATGGCTTCACCCGATTCTCCTCCCTTGATCAGAAATCGAACCAGACGTAAGTCGAGCCCCCCTTTCATCTCTTCGGTGGCTCCATGGCAATCAAAACAATGTGCCCGGAAGATCGGTCGAATATGTTCTTCGTATGTCAAATTCGCCGGCTTGTCTGCCCCGGCAGCAATAACGGAACTAGCAAAGCAGAACAGCAGGATTGTCATCAAACTGATTCGTTTGAACACGGTCGTCATACAGAACTCCAAATGCGTTTGAAATACCAGAGTTTGAGACCGTATCGTAATTGACATTCAAAGAACAATCAAGGATAGATATTCGCTTATATGTTCCTGATTCTGCTGAAAAAATCACCTGCCCTGGCTCAACCGATCCAGAACAGGTGAACGCTGAATCCCCCTGTTTAATAGCGGCCGTAATAGCCACGATTATTGGAACGGTAATGATAGTTGGAATTCGATCTGTAACTGTTTCGATATCCCGAATACCGAGATCCATTCGAGTATCCACCTCGATAAGATTGCTGATAGGAATTTCGATAGGGTTGACGATATCCACTATAACATTGGTTGTACCCTCTCGATGAACGATAACTGGGATAGCGATAGCCAGCATCGGCGGTTGTCGGTTCAATCAACTGCGCACCCATAACCAGACCACCAATGAGCGCCAAACAACTGAATAATCGTTTGCGACGCGACAGATTTTCACTTCGTAATAAGTTGGTTTTCATAACAGATTCTCTTTCTGAAAAGATTCAAAAAACACGTTCTGAAGACAGAGAAACATCTGCCTGCAACATTAGAAATCCGATGGCCATCACAGAATTCCCTCTCCTGCAGAGAGAACGAACGCGCCGTCAATATCTTCCGCTCATTATCAAAAATAATAAATATTTTTGATAAACAAGACGAGAGAGCAAAACATATCTTTGTTTGCAGGACATCGACCTATGAAGTAGCGATATGGCGTTAGCGTGCAAGAAAACAGACAAGGTCGAAAACGGGGCGCCAGTGAGAAATGGCTTTGGTCGATGGCCAAGCGAAACATAACTTGAGTCGAATAGCCGTTGCTTAACAAAGTCAGCGTTTTCCGCTGTTGTGTCTTATCGTAAACAAACTGGACCTTGATATCCAAATAAGAGGCGAGTACATTATTAGTCAGACAACATAAAAGAGTCTTCGAAGTAAACATCGATTGGAATGATTAGAACTTGATAGCCGTTTCATTGTAAGTGAGTTGTTGAAACGACACCAAAATGAGAATGCCGACAGGCTAAGTTGGAAGGATCACGAGACATGCTCCTCAACCACATAGCACAATTTACTAACCGCTTGAAATTCACGTCTTTCATAATAATGGCTGTTGGATTTTCCCCCCTAAGCACAGGGGGTTGCAGTCGAAACTCGCATCCGGCACAACCAGCTCCATCTCCATCGACGACAACGAGTGAGAATTCAACTGTCAACAATAAGGCAGACAATAATAGCTCATCCAAAGAGGACGCAGTTGCCTTCTCCCTATCTGTACCAGTTCTGATAAAGCATGTTGCCTCAGCAGACATCGGAAAGAAACTCTATAAACAGCACTGCGCTGCTTGCCATGGTCAGTCTGGTGATGGGAAAGGGATTGCAGCCCCCTTTCTCTTTCCGAAACCTCGAAATTTCACCACTGGCAAATTTCGGTTGGTGAGTACAAAAAATCGCGTCCCCTCAAAGGAAGACCTGGAGGCCATCCTGCACCGTGGCATGCCCGGCTCTGCGATGCCACCTTTTGCTCATTTGAAAGAGGGAGAACTTAAAGCCCTGGTGGAAGAAGTTCAGCGACTCTTTCAGGACGGACTTCGCAATCGATACATCCTCGCCTTGAAGGAAGAAGAGGAATTGACTGACGAGGAAATCGCCGCTGAAGACGTGCAACAGGAAATTGAAGAATTTATTCAACTACGTACAACAGTTGGTCCCACCAGAGAAGTGCCACATATTGACGCATCAGACGAAGCAGCGATCGCGCGGGGAAAAATACTCTATTTGAAAAAAGGTTGCAACAAATGTCATGGTGACACCGCAGTGGGAGATGGACTGCAAAAAATGGTGGATGATGATGGATACCCCACGCGTCCCCGCGACCTTACCAGAGGGATTTTCAAAGGGGGGCATGACGTAGCCTCCCTCTACAGAAGGATTGCCTATGGCATGCCGGGCACTCCCATGCCAAGCTCAGAAACAGCCCTCAAACCACAGGAAATGATTGATTTAGTCCATTTCACCTTATCACTGTCTAACGAAGAGCAAAGACAACGTTCCATTCTGAAACGACAACAACTTACCGCAACTGCCGTTCACCGGCTCCCTCAAACCGCAACGGATTCTGGCTGGTCAGCTTCGGAATCGGTTCGTTTAAACATGCTGCCACTCTGGTGGAGAGACAACTCTGATCCCGATCTGCAGATACAAGCACTCCATGACGGAAAAAATATTGCGATACGCATCTCGTGGCAAGATAAAACCGAAGATCGCCATTCAGCGCGGAATGAATCGTTTAAAGATGCTGTCGCATTAGAACTTTATCGTGGAAACGAAGAACCCTTCGTAGGAATGGGCAATAAAAAATCGCCCATAGACATCTGGTTCTGGGACGCCGATCACCAGGGTAACCCCATAACCATCAAGGACGTGTATCCTAATACTGTCGTCGACCGATATCCGTTCAATGAAAAAGTGGTAACCGACCCCGAGTTTGATCGCGTCGGCACACAAACAGCCAATCAACCCAGGATTTCGCTTCCCGCGCGTGCCAGCGGTAATCCCAACTTTCCCAAATCGGGTGGGACTGGTGCTTCCTCACTTACGACAAACGGCCCCGGGAGTGTCACTTTTCGAATCCCTAAAAGCCAGATTGTCAAAGCACAAGGCATCTACGCTGCAGAACGACGAACGGTCATGATGACACGAACCCTGGCTGTCAATTCGACATCCGAGGGTATCGGACTGAAACCGGGAGATAATGTCTCGATCGCATTTGCCGTATGGGATGGTTCCCAGCAGGACCGTGATGGCAAAAAATTAATAACGATGTGGCACGACTTGAAATTGGAAAAATAACCATCGACTTTGAGACACTACCACAGACGAAGGAACTTGATCATGGATATTTCAAGACGCCGCTTTTTAAAACTGTGTTCAACCACGGGAAGCGCGTTTCTCATGGCGGGTCCGCAGTCTTGGGCATTCGATCCGGTCAACGTTGAAAACCCACTGGGTGAGTATCCGAACCGCGATTGGGAAAAAATCTTTCTAGACCAGTTCAAGTACGACAGTTCGTTTACCTGGGTTTGTGCTCCCAACGACACCCACATGTGTCGGCTCCGGGCTTTCGTTCGCAATGGTGTCATCATTCGTAGCGAACAAAATTACGATCACGATCGATATGGCGATCTGTACGGTAACAAGGCAACCAAGTCCTGGAACCCGCGTGGTTGTGCCAAAGGCTATACGATGCAGCGTCGAGTCTACGGACCCTATCGGCTAAAAGGCCCAGTGCTCCGTAAAGGTTGGAAAGATTGGGTCGATGCCGGTTGCCCCTCTCTGTCTGATACTCCTGAACTCAGAACCAAATTTATGTTTGATGATCGTGGAAATGACAGTTACGTGCGCGTTTCCTGGGACGAAGTCTCACGCTACATCGCCGAAGGCTTACACGCGATCTCAGGAACTTATAGCGGTAATAAGGGTGTCACGCGACTGCAAAAAGATGGCTACGAACAACGCATGATCGACAAAGTCGAAGGTGCCGGAACCAGGGTCGTGAAGATTGGTTCGAACCTGCCGCTCCATGGTGTCGTAGGCAAATTCGGAATTTACCGCTTCGCAAATTTACTCGGATTGCTCGATCACCATGTCCGCGCTGTACCAGCAGAAGAAGCCCGTGGCGCCCGTGATTGGAACGAATACACGTGGCGCGGCGATCAAGCACCGGGACATCCGTTTGTGCATGGATTGCAAGCGGCCGACATGGATTTCAACGATATGCGGTTCTGTAAACTCATTATACAGATTGGAAAAAACCTGGTCGAAAACAAGATGCCCGAATCGCACTGGTTGAATGAGTGTATGGAGCGGGGCGCTAAAATTGTAGACATTGCGCCCGAATATAACTGTCCCGCAACAAAGTCAAACTATTGGATATCAGTTCGGCCCGGTCTGTCTGATCTGGCTGTGTTATTGGGTGTGACGAAAATCATGCTCGACAATGATTGGTACAAACCGGAGTTCTGTCGTCAATTTACTGACTTTCCATTATTGGTTCGTACAGACACCTTACAGCGCTTGCGACCACAGGACATACAGGCAGACTATCAGCCCAAAGACATCTCTGCCGGTCCTTCTTATAAAATACAGGGACTCAAAGATGAACAGCGTCAAAAGATTGGCGATTTCTGCGTCTGGGATAATGATACAAAATCCGTCGCATTTGTTTCGCGAGATGAGGTCGGCAATAACATGCAGATCACAGCAGCACTGGAGGGAACGTTCAAGGTAAAACTAGCTGATGGGAGCGAGGCAAAAGTCATGCCCATTCTCGAGATGTATCGACGTCACCTTAAAGACTACGACGAAAAAATGGTCGAAGAACTTTCAGGGGCGCCCGCACATCTTGTTCGTCGCCTGGCAACAGACATCTGGGAGACAACGGAAGCCGGGCATCCTGTAGCAATTCATATCGGCGAGGGAGTAAATCATTACTTCCACGCCACGCTGCATAACCGTGCCTGTTATCTGCCGGTCATGCTTACCGGCAACATCGGCAAACACGGAGCCGGTTCCTACACTTGGGCAGGCAACTATAAAGGCGCCTTATTTCAAGCATCACCCTGGAGCGGTCCCGGAGTGGGTAGCTACACACACGAAGATCCATTCCACCCCGTACTAGACGAAAATCAACGTATCACTCCGGAAAATTTGCGGCATACGACTGATACGGAAGACCCCTCCTACTGGGCCTGCGGCGAGAAAACACTCACCGTTGATTTACCCGATGGCCAACAACGCTGCTTCACGGGTGAGACACACATGCCCACTCCTACAAAAGTGATCTGGTACAACAATGCGAATTTTATCAACCAGGCCAAATGGGTTTACAATATCATCGCCAATGTACTCCCCAAGGTCGATATGATCGTGGATCAGCAAATTGAATGGACCGGAAGCGCGGAATACTCTGATGTCGTCTTACCAGTCAATTCGTGGGTCGAAATGGAGGACTACGAATGCGGTGGTTCCTGCTCCAACCCGTTCCTGCAAGTTTGGAAAGGGGGCATTAAGCCGGTTCATGACACGGTTGATGATGGAATGGTTTTCGCCAAAGTCGGCGATGCGCTGGCAAAAAAAACGGGAGACAAACGATTTTCGGACTACTTCAAATTCATCACCGAACGCAAAGCAAAGGTTTACATTCAACGGGTATTCGATAATTCCACTACGACGCGCGGAACGGATGGCCCCTACAATGTTGACAAAATGATTGCTGGCGAATACGGCGGCGAACCAGGCGCCGCACTGATGCTGTTCCGAACGTATCCGCGGGTACCATTCTGGGAACAAATACACGATTCCATTCCGTTCTACACAGACAGTGGTCGGTTACATAGTTATTGTGACCTTCCGGAAGCGATCGAATACGGCGAGAATCTGATTGTCCATCGTGAAGGAGTTGAAGCAACACCCTATCTGCCTAATGTCATTGTCTCCACCAGTCCCTTTGTCCGTCCTGTCGATTTTGGAATCGACCATAACACAACCGATGCCGACTTAAGACAGGTACGAAACATCAAAATGTCGTGGGACGAAGTCAAGAAAACCGTCAACCCTCTCTGGAAACAAGGTTACCAATTCTTCTGCTGCACACCCAAGAGTCGTCATTCAACGCACTCATCATGGGCGACTGTCGACTGGCACTGGCTTTGGAGCGATAACTTCGGCGACCCGCACCGGACCGACAAACGGGCTCCAGGTGTGGCAGATCGACAAATCCAAATGAATCCGCAAGCGGCGAAAGACCAGGGCCTGAACGAAGGGGATTACGTCTGGGTTGATGCGAACAAACTGGATCGCCCTTATGTAGGTTGGAAAGATGACACAGGACCACGACACAAGGCCTTCCGCTGCATGGTGCGTGTGAAAGTGAATCCGGGGTTGCCCTATAACTTTACGATCATGAAACATACCGGTTGGATCGCCAGTGAACGCAGTGTCAAGGCCCATGAAACGCGCCCCGATGGTCGGGCTTTGGTCACAGAAACTGGCTACCAGGCCAGTTATCGTTACGGCTCGCATCAAAGTATCACACGCAATTGGATGATGCCAATGCACCAGACCGACACCTTGTTTCATAAGAAAACGGGAGGCATGGGCTTCAAGTTCGGTTTTGATGTCGACAACCACGCTATCAACACGGTTCCAAAGGAAACGATCATCAGTATCACCAAAGCAGAAGATGGAGGCTTGGGAGGAGAAGGCGTCTGGCAGCCGGCTGAGTCCGGCTTCAGTCCCGGTGAAAAAACGCCACAAAACGATCAGTATTTATTGGGCGGCTTCGTACAAATTAACGATTAAAATTACCATGGGATGAAACCATTATGAAACCTCTGACAAATGAATCACCCGTGGGACAATGGGTGATAGATCACCCGGAATTGATTCTCTTCCTGGAAGAACTTCAGGTTGACTATTGCTGTGGAGGGAACAAAACACTCTCAGATGCGTGTCACGCAGTCGGCGTTGAACCCGAGTTGCTCCTGGATAAATTGAGTCAAGCAAGGAGAATGACTGACAAAGAAAATTCAACCACAGACTGGTCAACCGCTCGCTTGTCTGACCTTTGTGATCACATTGAGTCTACACACCATGTGTATCTAAAAAACACGCTGCCGTCCCTCTGTCAGCTGGCATCGAAAGTCCGCGAAGCGCACGGCGATACTCATCCTGAATTACGAGAGGTGGAATCGGTTTATCGAAACCTGTGCGATGAACTGAATCCGCACATGATGAAAGAAGAACGGATTCTCTTTCCCGCAATTCGCCTGCAGGAAGAAGCCACACAGACCCTGTCATTTCCATTCGGAACCATGCAAAATCCGATTAATATGATGGTACACGAACATAACCAGGCTGGTAATTTACTCTCCAGATTACGCGAGTTAACAAATACATACTCTGTTCCTGAAGATGCCTGCACTTCATATTGTGCATTCCTCGAAGGACTCCAACAGTTGGAACTGGATCTGCACCAGCACATTCATAAAGAAAACAACATTTTGTTTCCACGAGCAGCTCAGCTGGTCTCTTCCCGACAACAAGACCAACAAGAAGAAAAGGACTGAATATGGACAATTCCAACAAACCAGTCGGCCCCAAAATTCACCCCGCTACTCGAGAAGTTTTACCGGATGATCCTATGGAATT
>NZ_CALEMX010000395.1 GCF_937910335.1 uncultured Gimesia sp.
CTTATTACTGGGCACGACGTAATTTCCGAAATCCAGACGATCGTGTCTTAGGGTTTGCTTATACTTTCCTGGGTATCCGTATCCAATGTGCACAGTGCCATAAACATCCATTCGATCAATGGACACAAACCGACTTCAAAGAATTCCGAGGATTTTTCACGCGAGTTAATTTTGGTGTCAATCCGGAATCGCGTCAGGAATACACGGCAATGGTCAAAGAATTAGGTGCCGACAAGCTGCGTGGAAACCAACTGATTCGTGAGTTAAACAAGAAAGTGAAAAACAAAAAAATCGTTCCTCTCTCGGAAGTATATGTTACCAAAGCACGTCCACAGCGAACAAACAACAAAAACAAAAAGAACAAAAAAAGACGGGGTAACACCCGAAGTCCTGCGACCGCCAAGTTGCTGGGTGCTGAAGTCGTGGAAATCAATAAAATGAAAGATCCACGCGAAGCTCTGATGGAGTGGTTACGTCGTGAAGACAATCCCTATTTTGCTAAAGCTTTTGTCAATCGCGTCTGGGCCGCTTACTTTAATAGAGGGATCATTGAACCAGCCGATGATTTGAATCTGGCGAATCCTCCCACGAATGCTCCTTTGCTTGAATATCTGTCTCGTGAATTTGTACGTCGCGATTTCGACATGAAATGGCTGCATCGTGAAATCACTAACAGTGACACTTATCAGCGTAGTTGGAAAACCAATAAAACGAATGAACTGGATGAAGTTAATTTCAGCCACTATATCCCGCACCGTTTACCTGCAGAAGTTTTATACGATGCGATTCACCAGGCAACCGCATCTGATGATGCCATTGATTCTTTGAAAAACAGCCTTGATGGACGCGCCATTGGAATTGCCGCTTCCGGTGTTCGGAATCGGACCATGCGAGAAAAACAGTATGCCTTGACCATTTTTGGTCGATCCAAGCGTGATAATAACTGTGACTGTGATCGTTCGGTCGAACCCAGTCTGTTGCAGACCATGTATATCAAAAATGACAACGATGTTTATTCAGCCATTAACCGATCCAACAGCAGTTGGTTATTCCAGGTTGGACAGCAACTAGGGGCAGTGCAAAAACCTAATGCACAAAAAGACCGCGCTGCCACACGTGTTGAACAACTTCGAAAACAGACAAAAGCGGCGAAGCAACAGATCGCCAAATTACAAAAACAACCAGACAAGAAAAAGCAATTACAGCAGTCTCAAAAACGACTACGAACTTTGAACGCTGATCTCAAAAAAGTACAACAAATGTCCAAGCGAATCAAAAATTCTCCTGCTCGTCTGCAGACATTTGAAAAACCAATTCCCGCTGACAAAACAGAGGAAATCATCACAAAAACTTATCTCAGAAGTTTGAGTCGATTCCCTACAGACTCAGAAAAAGAAGCAGCCAGAAAGTATCTGAACGAGTCTGAAGATAAAATCGCAGGTGTATACGATCTGATCTGGGCAGTGATTAACACCAAGGAATTCATGCTTAATCATTAAATGAAATTGTTGAAAATCGATTGAGTCAAATACAACATAAACAAACAAATCAAGCCTGAGTCGCTATAGTCAGGTAAATCAACGCGAAAGGAATTCAGATGGCCATTTCAAAAACCTGCGATGGAGTCAAACGCCGTGATTTTGTCAAAATCGGAGCACTCGGTTTCACCGGTGTGACGCTCTCTTCTTATCTCAAAATGGTAGCTGCCGGCGATGCAAAACCGCAAAAAGCAAAGTCTGCCATCTTTATTGAGTTGTCGGGAGGACCATCCCACATGGATACGTTCGACTTGAAGCCGAATTCACCCAGTGAATATCGTGGAGAATTCAAGGAGATCAAGACGAATGTGGATGGGATTCAAATCTGCGAGCATCTGCCTAAGCTGGCTGGATGCATGGATAAATTTGCATTGCTCCGAGGTGTTTCGCATTCAGTTGCAGCACATGCATTAGGACGGTCTTATGTCAACACAGGAAATCGTCCACTGCCATCATTGGAATATCCCGGTTATGGTGCTGTCTTTACCAAAGAAAATCCAGGGCCGGATAATTTACCTCCTTATGTATCGATTCCTAATTCCACTCAAAAACCAGGTTTTCTTGGCGTCAAATACGCTCCACTCAATACGGGAGCGACTCCTCGCGCCGGGCAGCCTTTCAGCGTCCGTGGAATTTCATTGCAATCAGGATTGACGGTTGAGAACATTGAACGCCGTGAATCACTGCTGAAGGATATTGATACTACTTTCAACAGTCTGGAAAAGAATTCACAGCTGATTGAAGGGTTGGACCGATTTGGTCAACAGGCCCATTCCATCATCACATCCAAAAGAGCACGCAATGCTTTCGATATTTCGAAAGAATCTCCCTCATTTTCCAAGCCGTTTGGTGAATCCAGTTTTGGGCAAAGCTGTTTGCTGGCTTCACGACTGGTTGAGTCGGGGGTACGTTTCGTAACAGTTTCCATGGGTGGCTGGGATACTCATAGAAACAACTGGGATACGCTTGAAAATCGATTACTGCCTCCTCTGGATGCAGGTCTATCTGCGTTGTTTAACGGTTTGGCTGAAAAAGGATTACTCGAGTCAACAGCCGTCTATGTGACAGGTGAATTTGGACGAACTCCCAAAATCAACACAGAACGTGGCGGCCGCGACCATTACCCACGTTGTATGTTTATGCTGATGGCGGGCGGCCTTGTTAAAGGCGGACAGGTTCTCGGTAAAAGTAATGATAAAGGAACAGAGCCTGCTGACGAAGGATATTCTCCCGATGATGTAGCCGCTTCTTTCTATGAGAACCTCGGCATTGATTTTTCCAAAGAATATCACACGACTTCAGGGCGTCCTATCACGATCGTCCGTAATGGCAACGTGATTAATAACTTGTTTTCCTGACATTTGAAGTCTTCTAATATTTCAGCCAATATCAAAGTTCTATATCTGGCAATTTACGTCATTTCCTGAGGGGGAAAAAGAGCATGTTGAAAGTAACTAAAACATTTGTGGCACTGGCCTTAATCCTGGCTTGTGTCGCTTCCGTAGATGCGGCAGATAAAAAGAACAAAAAGAAAAAGGGCAAAAAGGGACAAAATGTCAAAATTCAGGCTTTACAATTTCCTGATACAATTGAGCTTACTGCAGAGCAAAAAGAAAAAGTGGGCGCTTTGAAAAAAGAATACACACCAAAGTTTGCCGCCATGCAAAAGAAAAATCGTGAGATTCTGACTGCCGATCAAACTAAAGCACGACGGACAGCGATGAAAGATGCGAAGGATTCTGGTAAAAAAGGGAAAGAACTCCGTGATGCTGTCAGTGCTGCATTAGATCTTTCTGATGATCAGAAAAAACAAATGAAGGAACTTCAGAAAGAAACGCGTGCTTTAAATGGAGAAGTCCGTGGTAAAGTTGCAAAAGTATTAACTGCCGAGCAACTTACAAAAATCAAACCTGCCAAAGGTTCGAAAAAGAAGAAGAAAAAGAAAAACAGCTAATCGAATTAGAAACAATGCTGATTCAGATTCACTCTGAAACAGACTGTTGAGGAATTCGTATGAATCAAATACCCCCGGCCCTTTAGAAGGAGCCGGGGGTGTTTTTTTAGCCTTAGCCTACGTTGAAAATGGGCATTCTCCCTTGTATGAATGAAAGAAAAAGAGTTGTTTTTACTCCTAAACCCTGATATAAACATGCTTTGATGCCAGTTGTGTTTTTAGTTCCTCATCTGAGAGTGGAGCGTCGTGGATGCTACGGCCTGAAAGAAACTTCTTGAGAGTCTACCTACCCCTCATCATTTTTTTGATGTTTTGCGGGATGGTCCACGAATGCGAACGCAGAAAATGCAGCCAGTAAAGACCGAGGTATTGCGTTTTTCGAAACGAAAATTCGTCCGGTTTTGATTAAACATTGCTACGAATGCCATGCTTCCGATTCCAAATCGATCCGCGGTGGATTATTACTGGACACTCTCGCCGGCACTTTAAAAGGGGGCGACTCCGGAACGGCTCTCGTTCCAGGCAAACCGGGAGAGAGTCTGCTGTTGGAATCCTTGCGATACGAGTCCTTTGAAATGCCTCCTTCCGGAAAACTCGCTCCTGAAATCATTTCTAATTTTGAAACCTGGATTAAAATGGGAGCACCTGATCCTCGCAAAGGAGAAAGCAAATCCGTTCGGCATGAAATTGATATTGAAAAAGGAAGAGAATTCTGGGCTTTTCAACCAATACAGAAACAGAGCCTTCCCATTGTCTCTGATTCCAACTGGAATCGATCTGGGATTGACCGTTTCATTCGGGCAGCACAGGAAAAGCAAAAGCTGACTCCGGCTCCTGAAGCAGATCGTGTTACCTTGATCCGTCGTCTGTACTACGATTTAACTGGTCTCCCTCCCACGCCCAGACAAATAGACCAATTCCTGAATGATCAGAGTGAAGATGCAACCGCGCGTCTGGTTGATCAATTATTAGAGTCCCTGCATTTTGGAGAACGCTGGGGCCGTTATTGGCTGGATATTGCCCGTTACTCACAATCAACGGGAGGTGGGCGCTCACTCCTTTATCAATCCGCCTGGCGCTACCGAAATTATGTGATCGATTCATTCAATCAAGATAAGCCGTTTGACGAGTTTATTCTGGAACAGATTGCCGGTGATTTACTGGAATCGAAGGATTACCTGCAACAACGAGAACGCTGGCTGGCAACAGGTTTTCTGCTGTTAGGACCTTCGAATTATGAACAGCAAGACAAAGAGCTGTTACGGATGGACGTGATTGACGAACAGATTCAAACTGTTGGAAAAGCATTTCTGGCGATGACTCTGGGTTGTGCACGCTGCCACGATCATAAATTCGACCCGGTTCCTGCCTCAGATTATTATGCGTTAGCTGGTATCTTTCGCAGTTCCCATTTTTTAACCCCCGGGAATGTCTCCGGCTGGACGAAGCGTCCCTTGCCATTGCCTCCGAAACAGCAGCACGCTATCGACGAGTTTAATCAGACTCTGGCAAGTCTGACTGCACAGAAAGAGGCTAAGCAAAAAGAATTAGAACAACTGAAACAAGAAATCAATACGATTACCATTGATGACACTTCGGCGACGCTCGTTGGAAACTGGCAGCAATCGACTTATATTAAGAACTATATCGGAAAAGGATATATACACGATCAACACGCCGCCAAAGGGAAAAAACAAGTCAAATTTACCCCTCATCAGCTCAAATCGGGACGGTACGACGTACAGCTGGCTTATAATTCCGATCAATCGCGGGCTTCGCGTGTTCCAGTCACCATCAAAACATCGAAAAAGACACATACCGTTTATGTAAATCAGAGGCTCAAACCGACGGATGGCGCGTACGCATCCTTAGGTTCCTTTGATTTTACAGGTGCGAAAAATGAAGAGATCATTGTTTCCAATGAAGGGACTGATGGTTATGTGATTGTCGACGCTATCCGTTTTATATCTGCTCCCGTTGAACCCACTCCCAAAAATCAGCAACAAGCGGCAGTCATTCAAAGTAAACAAAGAATGCTGAATATCAAAACGACAAAAAAACAGATTAAGGAATTGTCCGCGAAGATTGCAGAAAAAAAGAAGTCCGCTCCCAAAGCGATTCCCGAAATCATGTCTATATACGAGAGTGACGAACCGGGAGATTATCACCTGTTGATTCGAGGCGACGTGCATCATCTGGGCAAAAAAGTTCCCCGCGGCTTTGTTCGTGTTGCTCAGACTTCCGATCCTGTTTCGATACCTGAAAATACCAGTGGCCGACTGGAATTGGCGCAATGGATTGCTAGCCCACAAAATCCTCTTACCGCGCGCGTCTATGTGAATCGAATCTGGCATCATTTATTTGGTGAAGGCCTGGTGCGTACGGTCGATAACTTCGGCTTCCGCGGCGAGACTCCCTCACATCCCGAATTGCTTGATTTTCTGGCTTTGAAATTAGTGGAAAACAACTGGTCCACCAAATCAATCATCCGTGAAATTGTCCTTTCGAAAACCTATCAACTTTCCAGTCAGTCGACTAAAAACCAGCGTGAAGCTGACCCTACGAATCGCTATTTAACTCATCAAAACCATCGTCGACTAGATGCAGAAGCCATTCGTGACACAATCTTGTATGTCAGTGGAAAGCTTGATCTTTCACAGCACGAGCAAACAATCAAGCCTGATACCAAAACCGAGTACGGCTACTTGTTCCATGATCATTTTCGAAGTGTTTATATTCCCGTTTTTCGCAATTGCTTACACGATTTACTGGCGATTTTTGATTTTCCGGACCCTAACTTATCTCTCGGACGTCGTAATACCAGCACACTCTCAACACAGGCTCTGTTCCTCATGAACAATCCGTTTGTAATTGAACAATCAAAAAACATTGCTCAACGGTTGATTAATGAATTTCCGGAAGACCAGCCAGATCGGATTGACGCGTTGTTTCGAACTACCCTCGGGCGGTTGCCTGATTCATCTGAAAAAGCAAATGCCGAACGTTATATAAATCAATCACAGTCAACGGGCGATCAGACGGAACTCGAAACCTGGAGCGCCTTCTGCCAAACCATCATTGCCTGTATTGATTTTCGATACATCAAATAGCCAACACCTATTTCAAGTACCTGGAGTATTTCCATGTTGGAAGAACATGTTCCTGTTTCTCGACGAATGCTGTTGCGTTCGTCAGCCTGTGGCTTTGGCTCGCTGGCATTCTCCGGGCTTCTTTCGCGCGCAAATGGAAATTCTCCCAGCGTTTCTCTCGGAAATCCATTGGCACCACAACAGCCTATGTTTGCACCTCGTGCAAAACGGATCATTTTCATCTTCATGCAGGGCGGTCCGAGTCATGTTGATACCTTTGACTACAAGCCGCTTCTGGAAAAGAAACATGGAGAAGAGCTTGAATTTAAAGATGCAAGAAAGATCGCAAAGACGGGAACGTTCGGCAAAGAAAAGATCATGCAGTCACCCTGGAAGTTTCGGCAATACGGTGAATGCGGCCATTGGGTATCCGATCTTTTTCCTGAAATTGGTAAGCACGTTGATGACCTCTGTTTTATTCGGAGCATGCATACTACTGGCGTGGCGCATGGACCGAGTACATTGTTTCTGCATACGGGCACAACAAATTTGATCATGCCTTCAATGGGATCCTGGATTACTTACGGGCTCGGTACAGAAAACGAAAACATACCCGGTTTCATCACCATCTCTCCCTCTTCATCCAATGGTGGGCCACGAAATTTTTCGAACGCATTTCTCCCTTCGCATTTTCAGGGAACGGCTTTGGGAAGAGCAGGGCAGCCCGCAAGTAAAGCCCGCTTCAATAATATTACGAATGCCCAATCGTCTCTTAGTAAACAACGCGCTCAACTGAATCTCCTGCAATCACTCAATCGAAGCCAGTTGGAATCCCATAAAGAAGATGACGAGCTAGCCGCCGTTATCAATTCATTCGAGCTGGCTTTTCGGATGCAGCAACATGCCCCCGGATTGACCGACCTGTCGGGAGAGTCAAAATCAACATTCGATTTATATGGAATCGGGCAGGCAGAAACTGACGATTTTGGGCGCCAGTGTCTGCTGGCACGACGCATGACTGAAGCGGGCACACGTTATATACAAGTCAACTATGCCGACAATGGAAATAATCCACGGTGGGATCAACACAGCAAAATTCAGAAACACGCATTTCATGCAAAAGCGAGTGATAAACCAGTTGCTGGACTCATACAAGACATGAAGCAACGAGGGCTCCTGGAAGACACCTTGATCTGGTGGGGAGGCGAGTTTGGCCGAAACCCCTTTACGCAGGGCGCCGATGGTCGCGACCACAATCCAAAAGGCTTTACTCATTTTCTCTGCGGTGGGGGTGTCAAATCGGGATTTTCGTATGGAGCCACTGATGAGTTTGGCCATGAAGCTGTCGAAAACAAGGTCCACATGCATGATTTACATGCGACAATACTTCACTTGCTGGGCATCGACCACGAACGACTGACTTACCGACATGCAGGTCGAGATTTTCGCCTGACTGATGTCGAAGGACATGTCGTCAGCGATTTGTTTGCATAACCGATTAGTGGATTTCGCTTCTCGTCAGAGTGCTATGGATAGCGTTTCTGAAGTTCTTCAGCTTCTGCTATCAGACGATTATCAAATGTAAAACCAAGTGAAGCGTATTGTTCCTGAATCTGCTCCATGCCCTGCTTAACCATAATCAGATCACATCCACGGCAGATGAATTTTGCTCCTAGATCAAATAACATCTGCGTGTGCTCTGGAGTCCCGCTCACTGTCCCCCACCACTTACCAGCATTTTCAGCCGCTTCGGAAACGCGGCGATAGGCGTCGGTGATTAATGGATGATCAAATTGATAGGGTATGCCTGCCATTACACTCAAATCCCCGGGGCCCAGCATCAACACATCGATCCCGGGTACACTGGCGATCGCTTCCGCCTGCTCAAGAGCATTGGTCGACTCTAACTGCGCAATTAACAGCGTGTGTTCATTTGCCGCTTTCAGATAAGCGGGCATGGGCATACAGCAATAGGGGTTATCGCCATTAGCTCCATCGACGCCACGTTCACCTTCAGGGGCAAATTTCGCCCAACGAACAAGTTCTGCAGCTTCCTCGGCTGATTCACAACGCGGGTACATAATTCCCTGGGCGCCCGCTTCAAGTAAGCGTCCCATTCGCATGAACTCGCCTTTCGCCGGACGCGCGATGATGTCTGATGTACCGACTCGGGCAGCCCGCATTAAATTGGCTGCTGTCTCACCACTTGTCGAATGGTGTTCCACATCCAGCCAGATGCCATCAAAGCCCATTGAACTGACAAGCTCATACACAGTAGGATCAGTGAGGTGACAACAGGTAATCAGAGCAGGCTCACCACGGTTTAATTTTTCTTTTACTCGGCTTAGTCTCATCTGCTACTGGCTCCTTGCTGCTGTATTTCCTGGGTGGATCGATGAAGGTCTCAATTCGTTTCAGACCTGGAGAATATATTCTCAGCGGATATTATTCACTGTTTACTTCTGGTAGATAATGTCGAAGCTGTAATCGTATTAATGCGCGAGCGCGTTCGACGTCGCGGTCATGAATTGCTGCCGCGAGTTCGATGTGCTCCCAGGCAATGCGTTCGGTGCTGGTTTTATCGAGGGGCGCAGGTATTGCAATGTTAC
>NZ_CALEMX010000396.1 GCF_937910335.1 uncultured Gimesia sp.
TGTAGCGAATAAAAGCCAGGCCAAAGATTCATCTAACCCATCCTTTCCGCCTTAGCAGGTCAAATACAATATGTTCCACAGTATCGCCACTGTCGATCGTCAGAAATCGTCCCGACCGCTGGCGACACATCATTGCCAGATGCTCTTCCAGCAAGATGCGATGCTCATGATAAATCCCCAATAAATCTCCCGCTGAGGAGATATCCAATGTCTGACCACTTTCGCTATCTACTAATCGTAAATCACCATTGATTTCCGGGTTGATTTCAGAGGAACCCAATATTTGAACGCCATAAATTTCCAGACCCGCGCTGAACAGCATGTTGAAAGGACGTTGTAAGTCGCCAAATGATTCAAAATCGGAAAGAACGATCGCAACCCCCCGACCGCGATGTGTTCGTAAAACATTTTCGACAGCATCTTCAATCGGAGAATCTCCACCAACCTCTATTTTGTTGAGGAAATCAAATAATCGTTTCATGCTGATCCGGCCAGTCGATGGCGAATACATGGCCGGTCGTGAACCTTTTTGATTACAAGCATAGACGCTCACTTTTTCAAAATTCAAGAGCCCCATTACACCAAAAGCAGCGGCCAACTGCTGACAGCGTAAAAACTTGTTTTCGTAATCCATAGAAGAAGAGGCATCCAGTATCAGGACAACATGCATTTCTTCTTCATGCTGATATTGCTTCATAAAGGGTCGGTTTAAACGGGAAAAGATATTCCAATCGATATATCGCACATCATCACCGGGAACATAATTGCGATAATCTGAGAATTCGGTACTTGTGCCTCCCTTACCTGAAAGATGCTCGCCACGACTTCTATTAGTTAATCGACGTGTCGGATTTAAACGCATTCTCTCCAGCATTGATAACGTTTTGTTATCAAACAAACTCGTGAACTGATTTGTATTAGATTCCTGAGACACCGCTATTTAATCCTGTTCTGATAATTCTTTGCAGTTCTGTGCAACCAAATCCATCACTTTAATATTTTCTGCCTGACCATCGTAATTCAACAGAACACGATGTTGTAGAACTTCATTTGCAAAATAGCGAACGTCTTCAAAAGCAACGTGTGCTCGCCCTTCACTGAGAGCGCGTACACGCGCGGCTTTTATCAGAGATTGAGCCGCGCGTGGGCTGGCTCCCCAATGCACAAAACGGCGAACTTCTTCCGTTGCGAATTCTGACTCAGGATGGGTCGAGAGCACCAGGCGGATGGCATAATCCCGGATCGGCTCAACGACGACCACTTTATCCAGAAGACCCCGTAATTCAAGAATTTGCTCACTATTCAAGAGCTTTTTTAGATTTGCCGGCTTTCTTAGAATGGTTTGCTGAACAATCGAATTCAGTTCAACACGATTCGGAAATGGAACACTGATTTTAAACAGAAAACGGTCCAGCTGTGCTTCTGGCAAAGGGTATGTTCCTTCCTGCTCAATCGGATTCTGCGTGGCCAGCACAAAGAAAGGTTGTTCCAAACGATATTGCGTTCCACCAGCTGTGACAGTTCCTTCCTGCATAGTCTCTAACAAAGCAGACTGTGTTTTGGGAGAAGCACGGTTAATTTCGTCGGCCAGCAGTAATTGAGTAAATATTGGTCCTTTGCGAAATTCAAATTGATACGTTCCTGTCTCATCCGTACTCATAATATTGGTTCCAATAATATCAGCAGGCATTAAGTCTGGCGTAAACTGAATACGTTGAAATTCAAGGTCCAGTACTTTTGATAAAGCTTTAACCAATTCTGTTTTTCCTAGCCCTGGAACACCTTCCAGTAACACATTACCTCCACAAAACAACGCGTATAATGTCGATTCAACAACTCGCTCCTGACCAATGATCATTCGTGCGATTTCAGAACGAACTTCATTAAAGGTCTTCTTGAAATGGTCGGCTTCAGCCTGCAATACTGTAGGTTCTTCAATTGTTTCTGGCTGGCTCATCTTAATATCTCCGCAGAATAAAAGTCCTGTTATTTTTCGTCGTCAGATTGTCTTCGTCGTTTGAGATCCAGCAACCGACCGGTGGTGGATTGATTTCCCTCTGAATCTGCTGATGGTGAATTGGGGAGTGGCTTGATTTCTTTCTTTGCTTGTTGTGTATCAGTCTTGTCTTGTTCTTTATCTCGGTATGATTGCTGTTTCTGTTCTTGCAGTTTCGAAACAGTTGACTTTGAACTGACCTGATCCGCGGTCTTTTTCGTGTCGCCTTTACGCAAATCCAATTCCTCGGATACGTCTTGTTTGCGTTGCAATAAAGCACCCATTGTGGCCGTACTACTTTTCTGATCTGGACCAAATCGGAACCAGCCGCGAATCACATACCAATCCAGTTGCACGCGCCTGATACCCACATCCAGGGGCACGAGTATCGCTAACGCAATCAGAAACCAGTCAAAAATTGGATTCGAACTCTGTTTAGGTTCGCGACGACCATAAATGACTTCCGTTGCGTTCTCTGGGTTCAGTCTTTGTCCGCCGGTTCTTTCTGCGATTTCTTCCAAAACAATCGGATTGGATCGAAAGCGGAGAAATTCGGGTGAATAGGAAACGATAAAACCACCATTTGCATGATCTTTCCTTTCACCAGCTTGCCCTAGCGCCATTACCTGATAGCGGCCTTTTCCCCAGAGAGGAACTGCAGCCTGATATCGTCGAGGGCTGACTTGCTTGAGGACAACAGTTTCTTCTCGATCATGAGGCCCTGAAATTCTTGCTGCGACATTAAGAAATGATTCTTTTGGATGAAAATCCTCAACCATGATTGTGGCGTTATTTCCCGTCGTATGGCTCCACATTTTGAGCTGGGACTGCTCTGAGACACGAGAGATTTTAATCATCAACTGTTTGACAAACGCCTGGTAATGGTCCCAGTTCACCCAGTCAGCACCCCAGTTTGGGGATAAATCAGAAGTAAAAGCTGCCGTTGTTCCCAACCCATATCGCCAGAAGGCCAATACGGGATCAATATCACCTTCTGCTTCCTTTTTCTCAGGAGCGTTTAAAATACCTTCGGCTCGCGCTTTAATTGTGGTTAACACGTAACCATGCAAAGGGGGGATTTCTTGAACTCCCTTCAGAACCGGCGAAATCATTCCGACTTCAGGAGTGATCGTTTCGTTTTGAATCATACTCCGTTTCAGAGTTTTTGATTCTTTGATAAAGATCGAAGGTAACTGATTCGGATTCGATGGAAAATAATATCGCCCTCCAGTTGCACCAGCAATTCCACGCATCGTCGAAATGTCACGTCCTCCATGCGGAAAAACGGCCACCATCGACACACTGACTTTGTTCTTCTGAAATTGTTTGATCAACTGAGGAGAGGGAGGCTGAGGATCACCATCTGAAATGATAATCATGTGCTTGGTTGAAGCATCACTCTTAATCAATCCTTCCAAACCCAAACGCATGGTGTTAGCAAAACTTGGCATATCTCCGATCTGAGCACCATTGATTTTAGGAACCATCTTTTCATAATCACCGGCAGGAGTCAGTTCGAACAGCCATTTTTCCCCTCCCATATAGTCATACACTAAAACGCCAACTTCATCCTGCGCCCCTAATACTTTGACGGCCTGTTTCGTGATACGTTTCCCCCAGGTATTTCCTTCAGGGAATTCACAGGTATGCAGAATAATCGCAAGTGCACCTTTAGGAAGGATCTTCTTTTTTGTGATATCCATTGTCACAGGCAATGCGTCTTCGATGAGCGTCCGGTGATAACCTCCCGGTCCATAACTGTTCTCACCGCCGACCATCATGAAACCTATCCCCTGATTAAAAACAGAATCATGCAATGCTTTTAATTGAATCACGTTAAAAGCGTCGGCGGGAACATTCACAAACAGAATGGCGTCATAAGGCATTAAAGAAAGTGAATCGCTTGGAAATTCGTATGCTGAAATTGTTTCCACATTGCGTTCGCCTTCACGAATCGCTTTAACCAATGCCTGCCAATCACGGTCATCACCTGTCGGGTTTGTAACGACCAGGACTTTTCCTTCGCCTTCAACAAAGATATAGTTTAAGACAGTATTATTTTCCCGGATTTGATCATCGCTTCGTTTGGTTTCAATCGTCGCAGAATATTCATAATAGCCGGCAGCGCGTAAATAAATGGGTACGACAAATCTATTTTTACCTGCTTTAAACGATATTTGTTCTTCGTATATTTGTTCGCCATTCTCCCTAAGTACCATTTTTCCGGCACCATTTTGTAATGACGAAAGTACAACCGCAGCTTCATAGTTTTCACCCAGCTTGACAAACCGTGGTAGTTCCAGGTTTTCCAGCCAGACCTCTTTATCGTATTCATATTGAATGGGTAAAACATCGACAGCAATATCCCGGGATTTCAATTC
>NZ_CALEMX010000397.1 GCF_937910335.1 uncultured Gimesia sp.
TTCACCGAAATTTAAGGCAATCTAAGGCGAGAAAAGACTGCCTGGGCAGGGTGAATAAAAGTGTATTCATGAACACGTTTCCTGTGCTTGTCGGAATGAAGTATTGCGAAATTACTTCTGTATATAGTCTTCTTTTTCGAATCTTCTGAAATCATCTTTTGAGATTGAGATTTATCGATACGAATTGTCGATAAAATAGACAAAAGGGTCTGGAAGTGGTATAGTGAATCCATGAGGTTGCCGGGTGGTGAGTTTTTCGCTATTGGGTGCCTGAAGTGATAAGCGGGAACTAGGTCAGGACTGAAGTTTGAATTGTTCTGGATTAGTCATCGCGAAAGAGTCCCTCCTACTGATTAGCTGCATACATGCCGGTAGTTAATCTTCTTCCTTCCACAGGCGTGACGTAAGGGCAATGATTATGAGCCGCATGCTTATTTGTCTCGTTCCGGTATTGTCAATGATCTTGTCGGGTTTCCCAGTCTCTGGCGCAGAACCGAAGGTGAAACAGACAGACTCCAAAGGGTTGGAGTTATTCAAGTCTCAGATTGAGCCTGTGTTGGTCAAACATTGTTACGAGTGTCATTCCAAGCAGGGGAAGAGTGTCGAAGGTGGCTTAGAGTTGGACTCACCTTCCGGCATGATGCGCGGCGGCGATACGGGGCCGATGGTCAAGCCCCACAATCTCGAAAAAAGCTCGCTGATTCAAATGCTTCGTCACGAAGGTGATGTATCCGGTATGCCACCTGAAGAGAAACTCTCTGACGAGGTCATCGCAGCATTTGAAGAGTGGATTCGTCTTGGAAGTCCCGATACTCGTAAAGAAACCGGGCCAACATTGAAAGAACAGCGTCTCAAAGCAGCCAAACAACACTGGTCGTTCATCCTACCTCAGGCAGTCAAATCACCAAAAGTCAAACTTAGTGATTGGCCCCACGATGCAATGATCGATGGATTCATTCTTTCTGCTATTGAGAAACATGGTATGAAACCAGTTGAGGATGCAAATCGCCTGACACTGGTTCGACGTGTTTATTTCGACCTTATTGGAATGCCACCATCACCTCAGGAAGTGAACGCATTTCTTACCGACAAATCACCCGATGCATTACCAAAACTGATCGATCAGTTACTGGAGTCACCCCGGTTTGGTGAACGATGGGGACGTCATTGGCTTGACGTAGTTCGATTCGCGGAATCCAGTGGTATGGAATTCAACTTTTCTTACCCACATGCCTGGCCTTACCGCAATTATGTGATTGACTCTCTGAATCAAGACAAACCCTATAATGAATTTTTGCGAGAACAAATAGCAGGCGATCTGATACCTGTGAAAAAAGGCGATTCTCCGGAGGTGATCGAAGCCCGTCGGATTGCGCCGAGTATGCTGGCCTTTGGACCCAAACGTCACAATTCAAGTGGAACAGGGTTTCGCATGGATATTGTGGACGATCAAATCAACACAGTCAGCCGTGCTACGATGGCTTTGACTGTTTCTTGTGCTCGCTGCCACGATCACAAATTCGATCCGATTCCCACAGCCGATTACTATGCTTTGGCCGGCATCTTCTTGAGCACTGAGCCCCTGTATGGCACGATCAAACAAAAATATAGCAACAGCCCTACCGACTTGTTACCCATTGGCCCTGCTGCCGAGGCATTGCATGTTGCTGCAGAAGAATATGAAAAGAAAATTCAATCGACTGAAAAAACGCTGACAACCAAAAAAGAAGAATTAAAGAAAGCGACCGAAGCTCAGAAACTAGCCACTACTAATAAAGCAAAGGTGGAAAAATTGGTTGCGACGACTGTGGTGGCAATTCCTGGTGCAGATGGCAAATCAGAAGTGGCCTCCGCAAAAGACACTGCAAGTCAACCGTCCCAGGCAGATTTGGATAAGATCAACGTGGAATTGAAAAAAGCGACTGCGCTTGTATCAACATTGACGGGACAAATTAAACCACTGGAAACGCAAATCGCGGAGCTGAAAAAGAATCGTCCTGCACGACCGCAATATGCAATGAGCGCCCGGGATCGAAAAAAACCGGCCGACACAACAATTGCCATTCGTGGTGATTTCCGTGAGAAAGGGGATGTCGTCCCACGTGGTTTTTTAAGCGTTGTAAAATTAGAGGGCTCCCCCAAGATCCCAGCGAATCATAGCGGGCGTCTTGAACTGGCTGATTGGATTATCGATAACAAGAATCCACTGACGGCGCGCGTGATGGTGAATCGAATCTGGCATCATTTGTTTGGCCGGGGGTTAGTTCCCTCTGTCGATAACTTTGGTCTGATTGGCAAAGAGCCAAGCCATCCTCAGTTACTGGATGCGTTGGCCTTACGATGTGCGAAAGAAGGCTGGTCAACAAAAAAAATGATCCGCGCAATGATACTCAGCCGGACCTACCAGCTAAGTAGTGCTCCCAGTGCAAAGAATATGAAGATCGACCCAAATAATCGTCTTCTCTGGCGGGCCACTCCCCGTCGGCTTGATGCAGAAGCAATTCGTGATGCTGTTCTCACAGTCAGCGGACAGCTAAACCTGGATCGTCCGAAGGCTTCGACTGTTACGCCACTTGGTGACACACTCGTACGCGGTGTCGCGACTGATAAGCTTCAACCCCCAAGTAACTATCGAAGTGTGTATTTACCAGTGGTTCGGGATTATGTCCCCGAATTGTTTGATTTGTTCGATTTTCCATCACCCAGTCTGGTCAGCGGAAAGCGTGCGGTCACGAATGTTCCATCGCAGGCACTTTATCTTCGTAATTCTAAGTTTATCACTGAGCAGGCAAAGCATGCCGCAAAGCGGTTGTTAGCTTCAAAGCAAGCGACCGATGATGCGGCAAAGGTTGAGTTGGCTTTGAACTGGGCTTTAGCTCGTTCTGCCTCCAAGACTGAAAGGGACGGGGCTTTGCAATTGATTCAGCAGATTCGAAAATCCGGTGATTCCAAAAATAACGAGACTGAAGTCAATGCCTGGGCTGCCTGGTTTCAAACTTTGTTTATGACAGCCGAATTTCGTTTCCTCGTAGATATTAAATAACAAAGAATACGGAACAAAGAATGCGATCTGCCGGTCTTTCACACTAGTACATCAAATAGGAGTGACTCTCCGATGAGAAATCAGATATCACCAATGAAAGTGTCACGCCGTCAATGGCTCAAAACTGCTACAGGCAGTCTGGGGGGACTGGCATTGAGCGGTTTATCTTCCCCTGCTGCTTCTGGTGCTGGTTTGCTTTCCCCTAAAGCGGCACAATTCGCACCGAAAGCAAAACGAGTTATTTTCCTGTTCATTAACGGTGGTCCTTCTCAGTTTGAATCATTTGACTATAAGCCAGAACTGAAGGCCAATGGCGGCAAAAAAGGGGCAAATAAAGGTAAGCTTCTGGCTCCGCTTTATAACTTTGCTCAACATGGTGAAAGTGGAATGTGGGTCTCTGATGTCTTACCACATCTAGCCCAGCAGACTGATCATCTTTGTATGCTGAACGGTATGACTGGTCCCAGTCGCGCACATCCCATTGCGATTCCGATGTTGCACACAGGAGAATTCCAATTCGTTCGTCCTTCATTTGGTTCGTGGGTCTTGTATGGTTTAGGGACTGAAAATCAGAACTTACCAGGTTTTTTCACCATTAAACCAACGCGAACTTTCGGGGGTCCGGCAAATTATGGTAGTGCTTTTTTGCCGAGTACTTTCCAGGCTACGCGATTGGGATGGCAAGGCCAACCGATTAAGAGTGCTTCGATCAGCAATCTCAAAGCGAACCACAGCCTTTCGCCCGATGCAGAGCGAAGTGCTTTAGATTTAGCTCAAAAAATGAACCAGCAACTTCTCAGTCAAACTGAATCGGCACGGGGTGTGATTGATTCTCTCAATCTGAGCGAACAAATGCGCGACGCGGTTCCCGAAGTGACCGATTTGACTCGGGAAACAAAAGAGACTTTTGATATGTATGGCATTAATGGAGGCCCTACCGACGACTTCGGACGCCAATGTTTATTAGCGCGCCGTTTGAGTGAATCGGGAGTACGGTTTGTTGAAATCAGTTCAGATGGTTGGGATCATCACAGTGGTCTCGATAATTTCAAAAAGAAAGCTGAGACGATCGACAAGCCTATTGCTGCATTATTGGCAGATTTGAATCAACGTGGTCTGTTAGACGAAACGTTGGTTTTGTGGAGTGGCGAATTTGGACGTCAGCCCGAAACTCAAGTTCTCTCTGGAAAAGAAACACTGGGGCGTGATCATAACGCCGCGGGTTATACAGCCTGGCTTGCAGGTGGTGGAAGTCGCGGCGGTTTGACACATGGCGTAACCGATGATCTGGGTTACAAGACTGTTGAGGACGAGGTTCATCTTCATGATCTCCACGCCACTATGCTTCACATGCTTGGCTTGGACCACAAGAAACTCGTTTACCGATTTGGTGGTCGTGATTTCCGCCTCACGAACATTCACGGAAACGTGATTCACGATATTGTCTCGTAAAGTTAGAAATGGAATCGAGTACAACTATTGCTCTGATACTGATGAGAAGCAGTACTCGGTTTGAATTAAGACCTGCAAGTCTTACCGTAAATCACGACAGCTAGCGTTGGTCTGAATACCTAAGCGATGATTTCCTTGATTGGCTCACCGAAGTCGACGTCGAGCCGTTTGTGCCCGGGCACTTCCATTTTGCGTGGGTTAAGTCCCAACTGATGTAATACGGTGGCATGTAAATCAGTAACGTAGTGCCTGTTTTCGACTGCATGAAAGCCGATTTCATCGGTAGCTCCGTGAACGATACCGCCTTTGATTCCGCCGCCCGCCATCCAGATCGAAAATCCATACGGGTGGTGATCTCTCCCATCAGCGCGTTCTGAACCGGGAGTTCTTCCAAATTCCGTTGCCCAGACGACCAGCGTTTCGTCGAGTAGCCCTCGTTGCTTGAGATCTTTCAGCAGACCGGCAATCGGTTTATCGACCGAGCCGATTTTCTGGCTGTGGTTTTTCTTCAGTTTGTTGTGTGCGTCCCAACCATCGTTGTAAATTTGAATGAACCGTACACCCCGTTCTACTAACCGCCGGGCGATCAATGATTGCTGGCCAACTGCCTTTGTCTGATTGTCGTTCAATCCGTACATCTCTTGAGTGGCTGCCGTTTCATCACTGATCTTGACAACTTCCGGCACAGCCATTTGCATGCGGAAAGCGAGCTCATACGATTTAATCCGAGCGCGCATTTCTGGATCATGGGGGTATTCGACGCCCGCTATTGAATTCAATTCACCTAATAATTCAAGTTGACTTCTTCGTTCTTCCTTATAGACTTTTCCTCCCGGTGTACCAAATGGTAGTGGGTTGGATGGATTCACAGACATCTTCACACCGGAATGCTCGGGCCCTAAATAGCTACCATCATGGGCGCCTTCTCCGCCGCAACAATCACCGGGGGGGGAGCCCATAACGATATATTGCGGAAGGTTGTCGTTGAGTGACCCTAATCCATAATGAATCCAGGAACCAATCGAAGGGAAGAATCCATCAAAGATGTGCCGACCTGTGTGGAATTGTAATTGGGCGGCGTGGTCATTATCTGTCGTCCACATTGAGCGAACCACAGCCATGTCATCCGCACAGGTTCCGAGATGTTGCCACCAGTCGCTGATTTCGGTACCGCATTCTCCCCATTTTCGGTGGCCAACTTGCAGGGGATATAATTTTCCCATTAACTTTCGTGGGACGCCTGAAAAGTCACGGACGTTTTTACGGTAGTAGGGTGATTTTGTTACAAGGTCGTTAAATTCTGAATCTCCTATAGTCAATCCGCTATATTTATTCAGTGCCGGTTTCGGGTCAAAACTTTCCATGTGGCTTGTGCCGCCCATCATGAAATACCAGATGACAGATTTGGCTTTCGGTGCAATGTGCGGCAGTCCACTCGGCAAGCGCGGCTCGGCTGCAGAAAGTGCATTCTGCGAAACGCCATCGGTCGAGAGCATATCTGCCAGTGCAATACCCGTAAGCCCCATGCCACAATCAGATAGAAACGAGCGCCGGTTGACCTGACCAGTCGAATTGCTTCCATTCGAATTTAAATGTTCAGACATGATATCTATTCCTGAAGTTCAAAACTAAATGACGGAGCCAGTGTTGGGTAATCTTACTATCGATTCTTGATATCGAAATCATTTAACGTATTGTTACAAAATCATTATGACTGTATAAAACGTGCACGAGGTTTTCGCGTGCACGTTGATGATGATCGGATGAAGGAGGGCGTTTCGAAGTGCCCCCGCCTGGAAATCTCTGATGACCCTTCTTTTGTAGTAGTGTGGTATGGTGAGTTAAAAACTTCAGGCAGGCTGTTAATTCTGTCTGTTTTGCCGGTCGCGAAAGTACTTGTGCAAAGGCAGCCTGAATGAAGGCCTGTTCCGTTTTTTTATCAGTTCCCGAACCTGTTTCCTCAGTTAACTGGCTTGCCAACAGACGTGCCTGATCGAGGGCCAGTGAACTGTTCGTTAAGGCAAGCGACTGTTGAGGAACCACGCTGACCGATCGCTCGTAACAGGAGTTTGGGTTGGCTAAGTCGAACAGTTCCAGAAATTCCATTTTTTCATTTGGTGTGATTCGGAAATACAGGCTTCGTCTGAGAATGTTTTCACCTTGTTTTTCTTCCAGTTCAGGGCCGCCCATTTTTAAATCGAGAGTGCCTGCTGTTGCTAATAAACTGTCGCGGACCACTTCTGCTTCCATCCGACGAGAATTCATTCGCCATAGAAAGTGATTGTCTGGGTCAGTGGCAGAATTCGATTCACCTTCACCATCTGTAGAACTCATACGGTACGCGTTTGAAAGAACCATTAGTTTGTGCATCGGTTTCATTTGCCAGCCGTTTTCGATAAACGAGATCGCTAACCAGTCTAGCAGTTGAGGGTGTGTCGGTAGTTGGCCGTTTAAACCAAAGTTTGCAACGGTGGGTACAATTGCCTGATTGAAATGTCTTAACCAGATATGATTGACGGCGACGCGAGCGGTGCGCGGGTTTTTCTCGTTCGCAATCCAGCGTGCCAGTGCCAAACGGCGACCCGTACTGGTTTTGGGATAAGTGGTTCCCAGTGGAGAGTATTTGGTGTTTTCCTGTTTGATTGCCGCTGTAGCTGTTTTATGTTTATTTTGAGCAGCTGTCAGCATTTTTTCGGCGGTTACCAATTTAGGGTTGGCTTTTTCTTTCGTGCCAGTTTCTGGAACCTTCAGAGCGGCAATATCACGCTTTATCTGACGGATAGCAAGAACCGCTTGTTGGACGGCGAACTCCCTTTCCTGTTGGCTGGCTTTTTTTGCGAGTTTTACAAACGATTTGTCATCGGTAATTTTAGCTTGCTCGGCGGCAATACGTGAATTGAGCGATGTTGATTCAGCGGTTCGGCTGCGAATTTTTTGTTGGGCCAAAGCAACGCTGGCTATTGCCACTGAGAGCTCCTGCTCCAGATTTTCTTTTGTGGGAGGCAGAAATGGGGAGCGTTTCTTTTGTTCCAAATTAGTTGCTAACTGAAACCCTGATTGAATTTTTTCGATCCTGAGTTCATGGAACTCTGATGTTGCTGAATGATTCCACAAAGCAAAGTTACCAACTTTACGTGCGATGGGCATCGTATACACAATTTTCAATTCGCCGTTCAACCATACATTGAGCAGTTGTCCCTTGACGACAAAATCAAGTATCACTTCTTCATCGAGTTTAATATCACACGGAAATACTCCTGCCCGAGGGTATGTTTCTTTTCCACCTTGTCGGTGAAAAGCCTGTACGGTGGCCTTATTGTTAGCGATCGCAGTATAGATTGCCTGGGCATCAATCATTTGGTCCATATCAAAGAACAGGCCGACAGAATGTACTCCGCCGGGTTTGAGCGTTTTGTATCTGAGTCTACCTTGAAAATCGAGTGGTAAACTGGTTTTCGTTGACATCGTGACAAATGAGCCTACCTGAGTCTGAGCAAGTCGCCCATTCTTGTATTCCCATTTTCCAGAGTGAGAATTCCACAGTTGTGGATTCGGTTTCTTGAAAAGATCGACGAGCAGTTCACTATCTTTGTCAGTTTCTGTCGTTTGGCTGACCTTGGTGTTATTGATGTTGGTCAGTTTTTCTTTAATACTCGTGACAACCGCTTGTGCGTCTTTTAATTCAGACTCAGCCAGGTCAATCTTCTTTTTGACGGTTTTCATCGAGTCTTTCAATAATCCAGGTTTCAATGCGGGATAATAACTTTCAACGGGTAACGTAACAGGCTTAATTTCAAGTTTTGCGTTACCGAGGACAGCTGGAACACCGGGTTTCACCGGGTTCTCTTTGTCGGGTTGTCGATCATCGCCT
The DNA here is from genome assembly GCF_937910335.1 of uncultured Gimesia sp. GTDB lineage: Bacteria > Planctomycetota > Planctomycetia > Planctomycetales > Planctomycetaceae > Gimesia. The sequence continues at coordinate 8,367 of NZ_CALEMX010000397.1, forward strand.
CGGATGAATAAGTAAGTGGGGACACTGGGTTCTTTGTCGAAAACGCGCGCGAGCCCATCCTTGAGGGCACTGAACTCCGTTCCGTCTTTCACTTTTTTTGCGCTTGCTGAGATTGCATCAGTGCGGACATTGTGTGGTTCGAAGAAGGCGCGGAAACGATAGTAGTCCAATTGTTCCAGAGGGTCGTATTTATGTTCGTGACAGCGGCAGCATTTCATGGTCAGTCCCAAAAATGCAACCGAGGTTTGTTCAACAGTTTCGTACATCCAGACGTTGCGGTCAAATTTGTACCAATTGCGTCCCAGGAATCCGGTGGCGCGGACGACATCGGAATTTCCAGGTTCGAGTTCATCTCCGGCCAGCATCTCAAGAATCATACGATCGTAAGGTTTATCCGAGTTGACGGATTCGACAATCCAATCGCGCCAACGCCAGATATGCCTCTGGCTATATCTGATTTCATTATTTCCTCGGCTGCCGTACCAATCGCTGTATCGCCAAACGTCCATCCAATGCCGTCCCCAGCGTTCACCGTACTGAGGGCTGGCTAGCAGTTTGTCGACAGTCGCTTCGTAGGCAGCTTCTGATGGATCTGCCAGAAAAATGTTTAATTCTTTTCGTGTGGGAGGCAGGCCGATTAAATCGAGATACAGTCTGCGTAATAAGATCGCCGGGTCGGCAGAGGGGCGGGGTACCAAACCGCGTTTTTCGTGTTCGGCTGAAAGAAACGCATCGATTTCGTTGCGGACCCATTTCGCGTTTTTCACCTTCGGGACGGCAGGTTTTTGTTGTAGTTGATAGGACCAGAATTGCCGCGGGTCATTCTCTGGTTGTTCATTCTCAGGGGCATGTGCGCCTGAATTGATCCAGTCACGGATTAATTTCAACTCATCGGCGGTTAAATGTTTGCCACCTCCTTCTGGTGGCATGCGGAATCCGGCGTCACCAGTCAGGACGCCTAGCAGAAAACTTTCGTTCGCTTTGCCTGGTTCGAAGCCAATCTCATTTTCACCACCTTTTTGCAAAAATTTGGCCGTATCGACACGGAACCCTGACTGCTGCTTGAGCGGTCCATGACATGACAGACATTTTGTTTTCAGCAACGGCTTAATTTCTTTGAGATAATCTACCTGTTCTTCAGCAAGAGCAGTGACCGCAGAGAGAAACGTTGCCAGAAATAAAGTCAGGCAATATTGAATAAGCTGCTTTGAAGTCATCGGGCAGGCAGGCTCCAATAGAATTGGCGGGACAGTCATCGTAGCAGGTAGGATAATTTCTGAGGATATCTAACAAATTATAACAAGTGATCCAGATTATTACAAAAGGTTTAATCTCACAGACAAATATTTTTTCCAGACAAGATCGTTTTAGGGAAGTTTCCAATTGATCCATGGTTGTTTCAGTTTTTTTCTTTTCAGTTCAAATTTCACCCAATGATTGCCTTTTTTGTATCTGCTACAGATTCTGCTGACTGTTGTAAAAGAATCGTGTTGGTAGCTTGTTCATCATTCCTTTTTAACAGAAAAAATGTAATCCAACCCGATGTTTGAATACGTACTTTGGGACGTAGAGCTGTTTCGTGTGAGGCTTGCTTTCTCCTGCAAACGGGGTATACACTTTTAAACGAAGCGTATTAAGCATGAATTTCGAAACGTGAGGGGATGCAAATGTCAAAACTAACACGTCGAAAGTTTATTCAGTCAAGTGCCGTGATCGGCTTGTCAGCTGCTTCCTATACTCGTGTTGCTCGTGCCGCCGCCGATGGGGGACGTCCAGTGATCGGATTCGTCGGTTGTGGAGGCCGTTCCCGGAGTTTGCTGACTGGTTTTCGTGACGATGCTATCGTAGCGTGGGCCTGTGATCCGGATATAAAACGTGCCCAATCTTTTAAGGATGCATCTGGTGCAAAGCAGGCGACAGCTGATCTGCGTCATGTTTTGGATGATAAATCTGTTGACGCAATTGTGGTGGCAACCCCCGACCATTGGCACGCACCTGCTGCCATCATGGCCTGCGAAGCTGGCAAGCATGTTTATGTTGAAAAACCTTGTAGCCATAATTTTCGAGAAGGTCAATTGCTGGTTGAAGCGGCTCGGCGAAATAAAATGATCGTGCAGCATGGAACTCAAAGCCGAAACCACTCATTAATTGTTAATGCCATGCAGCTGCTACGTGAAGGCATCATTGGTGAAGTACTGATTTGCAAGGCATGGAATGTTCAACGTAGAAGAAATATTGGACATGTGAAACCGTCCTCGCCGCCGGATCATGTTGACTACAACACGTGGGTTGGACCTGCTGAATTCATGCCTTATCAGTCGAATCGGTTTCACTATGACTGGCATTGGTGGCATAACTTTGGAACAGGGGATATTGGTAATGATGGTACCCACGAAATTGATATTGCGCGATGGGGTTTGGGTGTTAATGGTTTGCCAACCACTGCATCGGCAATCGGAGGGAAGTATTACTTCGATGACGACCAGCAATTTCCAGATACGGCGACATGCGTATTTCAGTGGCCTGGTGACGGCAACGTGGGGCAGCAAAAACAGCTGATGTTTGAGATGAGAATTTGGTCGAAGAACTATCCTCACAATTGCGATAGCGGCATCGAGTTTTACGGTACTAAGGGAATGTTGTTTGTCAGTAAACGAGGTAAGTTAAATGTTTGGGACGATTCCAATAAGCCCGTTGCGAATCTGTCGCCGAATGAAACGCCGAAGCTTCCCAAGAATCATCAAGTCGATTTCCTGGAGGCAATCACCACCGGTCGCAAACCAGCGGCTGAAATCGAAATCGGTCATGATTCATGCAGTCTCGTTCATTTAGCAAATATTTGTGTCCGCACGGGACGGTCATTGAAAATTGACCCGAAACAGCAAGCGATTATAGGAGATTCGGAAGCGACCAGGATGTTAGGCCGCAGCTACCGTGCTGAAGGACATTGGTCTGTACCCAATGCATGAATGAGGATGGGACTACTACATGAGACACATTAAAAGACGATGTTTTTACGTTTATGTTATGCTAACGTGTATTACTGTCACTGCGTCTGCACAAAAACCTCGTCTGACATTCACACGAACTGACCACCAAATAGAGATCAATGTCAACGATAAGCCTGTTGCCTCGTATGTCTACCACGACAAACTGATTTCTCGACCTTTTTTTGCCCACGTCAAAACACCAAATGGAGTTCAAGTCACTCGCAATCATCCTCCTCAAAAAGGAGACCGTGATGATCACGCGACGATGCATCCGGGAATCTGGCTGGCATTTGGTGATCTTGGCGGTGCCGATTTTTGGCGTAACAAGGCTCAAGTCATACACGTTAAGTTGATACAGGCACCATTATCGGAACGGAATATGGGATCGTTCATTCAGTTGAAACGCTATGTACGACCTGATAATTCAGTCGTATGCGATGAAGAGTTTCGCGTTTCGATTCGCGTAGATGAAAATGCTTGTTTCTTCTTTCTGG
>NZ_CALEMX010000398.1 GCF_937910335.1 uncultured Gimesia sp.
ATTCCCCGGTTTTTATTCTTACCGATGGGACTTGTGGGACTTTGGTGCCTGGCGGTTTACTGGCCATCGAATGCCATTGGCTGGCAAATTCTCTGGACACTCTTCACCTCTTATTGTCTGTTCTGCTGGACCAGTTGCTTCCACGAATGCTCACACCACACTCTTTCTGGCTCAAAAAATGCCAGCATCTGGCTGGGACGCATACTCGGAACTGCGATGTTTGTCCCATACACAATCTATCGCGAAAGCCATATTCGTCATCACGCCTACTTGAATAAACCGAGTGACTGGGAGCTATGGCCTTATTCAGACCCGAATACTTCGCTAGGTTTTCGCAGAGTTTTTATCTGGTTTGACCTTCTTATGGGCCTGTTTATGGCACCCTTCATTTATGGCCGTATTTTCTGGAACAAAGAGACGCCGATCAAAGACCCCAAACTAAGATCTGCCATTCGGTATGAATATGCTTTTATGGTCTTCTTCTGGGGATCGGTTATTGGGACTTGTGCTTACTTTGGTATGATCTGGGACTTAGTACGCGTCTGGTTTCTGCCTCATTATCTGGCTGGAATTTATCAAAACACCCGTAAGTTTACCGAACACCTGGGAATGAGCAGCTACGATCCCATGCTGGGAACACGCACTGTCGTCGGCTCCAATTTCATCACTAAATGGTGCACCTATTTTAATTTTGATATCTTCGTACATGGTCCACACCACCGTCATCCCAGAATCGCACACAATTTGCTGCTTCAAAAAATGGATGACTACCAGGAGCAAAACCCGGACCTTAAATATCCGGTCTTTACAAGCTACTGGGGTGCCATCATCGACATGGCTCCGTCCTTTATCAAGACACCAGGGGTCGGAATGAATGCAGGCGCTCCAGCACCTGCGAAAGAGAAAAAACAGATCGACAACTTCGTGCAGGATGTTGCTAAGGAAGTCCTCGCTGATACTGATCATGTCAGTCACAAAGCCAACTAACGCGTTCGAGAAGATTACCCTGTTGAGTCTCAAAATTGCTGAATCTCGAAATAGCGTTATCAACGCTCGCGTTTATAGAATGGAAGCGTGGCGACTTTCACAGCAATTCGTTTGCCCCGAATGTCGGCTTCCAGTATCTGACCCGGCTCTGCAAATGAAGCGTCGACATAAGCCATTCCAATCGGCATATCAAGCGTAGGCGAAAACGATCCCGACGTGACGGCTCCCATCTGCTGATCCCCCTCATACAGCAGGCAGCCTTCACGGGCAGCTCGCTTGCCCTCCATTGTAAATCCCACGCGGACTTTCCGGTCTTCGCGTGCTTTCGCTGCAATCAATGATTCCTTCCCAATAAAATCAGTGCCTTGTAATTTGACAGCGAAATTCAGACCAGCGGTAAACGGATCGGTTTGCTCATCCAACTCATGCCCATAAAGGGGCATCGCTGCTTCCAGCCTTAAAGTATCTCGACAGCCTAAACCTGCCGCAATTAACCCGGCTGACTCACCTTCGGAAATCAAACGTTCCCAAAGCAGCATCCCCTGAGATTGATCAAGCACCACTTCAAAACCATCTTCGCCGGTATAGCCAGTCCGACTGACAAGCGCATCCACACCCAATACCTGAGTTTCTAAGCCGAAATAATATTTAATCTCACTCAGATCTGCCTCTGCCAGTGGATTCAAAATGCCCAGTGATTCCGGCCCCTGTAAAGCCAGCATAAATTTTTCACTCGTCAGATCTTCAATCTGAACATCAAATCCCTGTCGTTGTTTCTCAATCCAATCCACAATCTTTAACCGGTTGGATGCATTGACCACCAGCATATAAAAATCGGTGAAACGATAAACAAGCACATCATCCAGAATTCCCCCTGATTCATTCGTAACCAGAGAATACCGAATCTGCCCCGGCTTGAGCGATTCCACATTGTTCGTCAGCAACGTATCCAAAAATCGACACGCATCGGGGCCTGTAAAAAACAGCCGACCCATATGAGCGATATCAAATAAACCTGCTGATTTTCGCACGGCATGATGCTCGGCGGTGATGTTGGAATACAAAAGGGGCATTTCCCAACCCGCAAAATCAACCATGCGACCGCCATGATCAACATGCCATTGATGACAGGCAGTATATAACATTGAATCAGACACGTAATTTCTCTCTTATCATCTGGTGAATGGCAAACTATTTTCTGGATACAATATAAGACTGCTCCATTGTGGAAGTTCACGTTCAATCACGCAATCATCAAGCAATGAGAATCTAAAAAATCCAAAACTCTCCGCGCAAAAAAAAGCGAAGTTCCCCATCAGGAAACCTCGCAATATTGGGAAACGAGTAAACTCGATTATTCTTTGGAGCAAAGCTGGGCACGCAGAAACTCTCGGTTCAAACGGGCGATATTCGAAACGGAAATTTCGGCAGGACAGGCAGCCTGACATTCCTCAGTATTCGTACAATTTCCGAACCCTTCCAGATCCATCTGAGCCACCATACTCTGCACCCGGGAATCCCGTTCCGGTTTGCCTTGAGGCAGTGTGGATAAATGCGAAACTTTCGCCGAAACAAACAGCATTGCTGATGCATTTTTACAGGCGGCAACACAGGCACCACAGCCAATGCAGGCAGCAGCATCCATCGCGGTTTCTTGAACCGGCGCGGGAATCGGTACCGAGTTGGCATCCGGGGCACTGCCGGTATTCGCTGAAATAAACCCACCTTCCTGGATAATACGATCGAAGGCACTGCGATCAACGACTAAATCACGAAGGACCGGAAATGCCCTGGCGCGCCAGGGTTCGACTACTATCGTATCACCGTTCTTAAATCGCCGCATATGCAACTGGCAGGTGGTCGTTCCAGAATCGGGGCCATGCGCCTGACCATTGATCATCAGGCTGCACATGCCACAAATTCCTTCACGGCAATCATGGTCAAAGGCGACCATTTCTTCGCCTTTTTCATTCAACTGCTCATTCAGAACATCCAACATTTCCAGAAACGACATGTGAGTGGAAATCTCGGTTAGCTTGTATTCGACATAACGACCTGAAGCATCAGGTCCAGGCTGTCGCCATACTTTGAGCGTCAGATCCAGAGTCTCGCTCATTATTTATAACTCCTCGTAGCCAGAGGTACTTCGATAAATTCTAATTGCTCACGATGTTCAACAGGCTCATTTCCGACCCCGGTGAACTCCCAGGCCGAAACATGACTGAAATTTTCGTCATCACGTAATGCTTCGTTGTCTTTTGTCTGATGTTCTTCGCGGAAATGACCACCGCAAGATTCTTCTCGTACCAGCGCGTCACGTACCATCAACTCACCAAATTCCAGGAAGTCAGCCAGGCGGCCCGCATGTTCGAGATTCTGATTAAGTTGCTCACCCTGCCCGAGCACTTTGATGCTGGACCAGAACTCATCTCGCAGGTCACTAATTTTACCCATCGCCAATTCCAGCCCCTGGCTTTCACGAGACATTCCACAATGATCCCAGAGAATATGTCCTAATTCCCGGTGAATACTGTCAGAAGAACGCGTACCCTGAACACCTAGAATTTTGGAATTTCGATCCTGTGCATTAGCCATTGCTTCTGTAAAGGCTTCGTCGTCTGTCGAGACATCAGGCAAATTTTGCGAGCCAAGAAAGTTACTCGTCGTATAAGGGGCTACAAAATAGCCGTCTGCAAGCCCCTGCATCAGAGCGGATGCTCCCAATCGGTTCGCACCATGATCTGAGAAATTCGCTTCACCCAGAACAAACAGACCCGGAATCGAACTTTGCAATTGATAATCGACCCAGAGCCCTCCCATAGTATAATGCACGGCTGGATAAATTCTCATCGGAACCTGATAAGGGTCTTCCCCCGTAATTTTTGCATACATGTGGAACAGATTACCATATTTTGCTTCTATAGCATGCCTTCCATCGCGGGCAATGGCATCGCGAAAATCAAGAAATACAGCCTGTTGAGTTGAACCCACACCATAGCCTGCATCGCAACGTTCCTTAGCTGCCCGAGAGGCGACGTCACGAGGTACCAGATTTCCAAACGCAGGATAACGGCGCTCCAGGTAATAATCACGTTCGGCATCGGGAATCTGGTTCCCTCGCCTTTGATCGCCTTGCCCACCAGGCACCCAAACGCGACCATCGTTTCGCAAGCTTTCGCTCATCAGAGTCAGCTTAGACTGATAATCGCCACTGACGGGAATGCAGGTAGGATGAATCTGAGTGTAACAGGGATTCGCAAAGTAAGCACCCCGTTTATGACAACGCCAGGCAGCCGTTACATTGGAACCTTTTGCATTCGTGGAAAGATAAAAGGCGCTTGAGTAGCCTCCCGTGCAGAGCAATACGCAATCTGCAGAATATTTTTCAAACTCGCCAGTGATCAAATTCCTGACAATGATCCCACGCGCGACACCATCGACGACAACCAGATCCAGCATTTCCCGACGTGGAAATAACTTGACACGTCCCGTACCCACTTGTCGCATCAATGCGCTGTAAGCACCCAGCAGTAACTGCTGCCCGGTCTGACCGCGTGCATAGAAGGTACGAGAAACTTGCGCGCCACCAAACGAACGGTTTGATAGTAATCCGCCATAATCGCGGGCAAATGGAACACCCTGAGCCGTACATTGATCAATAATATTATTGCTGACCTGAGCCAGTCGATGCACGTTCGCTTCACGGCTGCGATAATCGCCACCTTTAACGGTATCGTAGAAGAGCCGCCAGACACTATCACCATCGTTGGGATAGTTTTTCGCTGCATTAATCCCCCCTTGAGCGGCAATACTGTGCGCCCGCCGCGGGGAATCTTGAAAACAGAACGATTCGACCTGATAACCCAATTCTGCCAGAGAGGCAGCAGCGGAAGCACCTGCCAGACCGGTTCCGACAACGATGATTTTTTTCTTCCGTTTATTTGCCGGATTGACCAGCTTCATTTCCTGCTTGCAGCGATCCCATTTCTCAGCCATGGGGCCATCAGGAACACGAGAATTAAAAACCGTATTAGCCGTATCGGCCATGATATCAACCTTCAAAACGAAATCAGTTGAACTGTGAAATAATCTCTGACAACAAACACATTCACGATGATATTTTCAACGTATAAAAAATCCCCAGAGGGGTAAGCTGACAAATCCAACGGCAATCACTAGTGCAAATATGATCGCGAGTTTTTTAATCAAGGGAGTGTACTTGGGATGATTCAAACCCAATGACTGAAACGCGCTCGAAAACCCATGCGATAAATGAAAACCGAGAACAATCGTTCCTACAATATAAATAGGAGCGCTGATGTAGCTACCAAGAACATCAACGATAATGCCGTACGGTTTCTTACCATCGTAATCAACAGTCGGATTGAGCTGCAATTTCATATCAATCATGTGCCAGACTAAAAAACCCAGAATGATCGACCCCGATAAAAACATCCAGCCACTGGTATTTCCCATCGGTGTTTGGCTGAACACAGACGGCTTTTCCTCAATCTTACTCTGGGGCTCCTGATAGCTGATATGTCGCGCACGCTCATTATCTCGTGTTAACTTAAATGCGAGTGCCATGTGTGCAAACAAGAGCAGAAACAACCCGGTCTCTGCAACGGGGAGAAGCATCATGCTATGCAACTTATCAGCATACCCATTATAAGCGTCTGCACCCACGTAAACCAGCAGATTACCCGCCAAATGCACTACCAGAAAGCCACACAGTAAAAGGCCCGTAATACCCATCACGAACTTTTGACCAATGGATGAGGATAGTAGAGTCATTATCCATTTTGTGGCGGACTTACCGCCTGTTGACGGAGATGATTGCTGTTTTTCAGCCAATTTTGTCACCATATTCAAGCTCTCGCCCGGTTACCCGGAGGAGATCCAGTGAATCGAAATGTGATATTAACTTTTTCCCGAGAGACAATGCTTAGCCCCTCATCGTGTATTTATTTAGTATCCGAGAGAGAATCAATCGACTAATTGATGCCACCATAAGTTATTATATTTCTCCACCCTCGAACATCAATCTTCACTCAATTAGAAAGTGAACCCCATTTAAAAATATCGGACATTTTACTCTGATTCAGAACAATACTTCCTGTTTCAATGGATCACAAATACTCCATTGCACAGGTTTGATACTATAGGAAGCACACTCTCACTCGACTAGCAGTATTATTTAATATCGGACAGTTCGAAAACCATCTACGCTTCTCATTTCTAATTACGATTATTTTCTCTTTTTCTTTTTATCGCGCAGAGATTTTGCCTTGCGACTCTTCTTCTTTTTTTCGTTTGACTTGGCTTTTGGCGCAGACTTGGTCGACTTCTTCCCCTGATAGGTTGGTTTCTCAGTTGGTTTCTCAGTTGGTTTCTCGGTAGAAGACTTCTTTGCTTTGGAGGAATGAGGCAGACGAAAATCCAGCTCCCGACGATCAAGGTCAATCTTTTCCACTTCGACTGTCAGGTAATCCCCAATTCGATACTCCTGTCCGGTTCGCTCGCCAACAATGCTGAATTTGGCAACTTCCTGTCGAAAATAGTCATGTTTTCCCAGTCGGCTGATATGCAACAGTCCCTCAACCGGAACATCCGTCCCTCTGCAAAAGAGGCCAAAGGTTTCGACTCCGGTAATCATCGTCTGAAGAGTTTTGATATCGTTGTCGATCATCCACGTCAGCAGTTTTACTTTGGTTAATTCTCGTTCTGCAGATTCTGCACGTCGTTCGCGCAGGGAAAGTTCTTTTCCCAGTTGCCTCAAACCCTGTGGGCTTTGCCCTTTTCCCTTATCCGGTCGCTCCAGAATTTCATCAATCATTCGATGAATTGTTAGATCGGGGTAACGCCTGATGGGACTGGTAAAATGGCAATAATGATCGACCGCCAATGCATAATGGCCGAGCTCTTCATCAGTATACTCGGCCTGCTTCAAGCTGCGCAATAATGCATAATTGATAGCCTGTTCCACGGGTGTCCCGTGTACTTCCTCTACTATTTTTTGCAGATCCTTACGGCTTTGTGCCTTTTTAAGCGTATATCCCAAGGCATTTACGAATTCGGCAAATGCTAACTGCCGAGGTGCTTCCGGTGAGGGATGCACGCGCCTCAAAAAACGCAACCCCCGGTCATTAAAAGCTTCTGCCACAGCGATGTTTGCCGCCAGCATAAATTCTTCAATGATCTGATGACTTTCATCATGCTCACGTTCAACTGCCCCGCTGACTCGATGTTTGTCATCAAATGTGAGTTTGACTTCGGAAATGTGTAATTCTAATGCACCTGACGAAAATCGGCGGCCGCGGAGAATCATTGCCAGATGATGCATGTTTTTCAGCAAATCACGAACATGACCAGAAACTTGAGCACCTTCCTGATCACGCCCCTCAACAAGAGGCATCACTTGCTCATAAGAAAATCGCTGTGTCACTTTGATTGCAGAATTGACGAATTCCGTATGAACCGGAATTCCTTCTGCAGTGAATTCGATAAAGGCAGACTTGGTAAAACGGACCTGACCTTCCTGCAGACTTGCCAGTCCGTTAGAAACAATCTCAGGTATCATCGGAATCACACGACCAGGTAAATAGACGCTGGTTCCACGACTTTTGGCTTCGCGATCGAGGACCGAACCCTCTTTTACAAAATGAGCCACGTCTGCAATATGCACACCCAGCAACCAGTGGCCTTTTTCTGTTCGACTCAAAGAAATGGCATCATCAAAGTCGCGCGCATCGACCGGATCGATCGTCACGATGGTCTCTTTGGTCAAATCCCGACGGTTGCCCAGTTTTTTCTCGTCAAACAAACTGGCCTGCTCGCGTGCTTCTTCGAGAACTTCTTCCGGGAATTCCAGTGGAATCCCAAACTCGTAAATGATGGAAAGCAGATCAACACCCGGTTTCCCATGCGGACCCAGTACTTTGGAAATCACACCTCGACCAAGATAGTTTTTCGATGGAAAGTGCAAAATGTCAATGACTACTTTATCTTCAGGGCTAACTCCTTTTGCCCCCGGATCTCCCACATGAATAGGCGAATTGAAGATCTTGCCATCCACATGGACGTAACCCTCGCCCTGGGTTTCAAAATACGTTCCAACAAAAGTCGTCGATGCGCGCTCAATAATCTCCACAACACGACCGCAAAGCTGTCCACCACTGCGGCGGCGATTGATCACCGTCGCATACACTTCATCGCCCGTCTGGGCGTCTCCCAAGTCACGTTCTGAAATATAGAGATCTCCGGCATGACGCTGGTCATGCGCAATCTCATCAGGTTTATGGTGGGGAATGAGATAGCCGGCACCCGAGTTGGTTTTCTTAATCATCCCGGCAATCCAGGACTCTTTTTTAACAGGGCGAATCAAGCCGGAATCCGATATCAGGATATCCTTTCTGCTACGCAGATTTTGCATCGCCTGCTCAAATTCTGAGGACGATGATTTGGAACCTCCCACTTTTTTCAACAGCGATTTTTCACGCACAGGCGTATAACCGGGCCTGGTTACATACTCGAGAATTGTCTTCTCAAAATCGGGCATCACCTTAATCCTCGGTCATTCCCTTAAATAATTTTCGTTGCAAGCGAGGCGAATATGGTGTCCAACTTGATGTGGAATTCAGATCGTCATCGATGAACCGCGCGAATTCATTGACTTTGGCATCCAGATTATCGAGATGATGTAAAGCAATTGCCTCTGGTGTCATCGGCAAGCGGGCACTACCAAATTCATAGGTACCATGATGGCTGACAATCATGTGTTTCAAACGTAGTTCGGCATCTCGCGGAAACGATTCTCCTGTCATCTCCTGATAGGCGTTGATCTTTTCAGTCAACATCTCAACACCAATAATCAAGTGACCTAATAACTGGCCTTCATCTGTATAAATGAATTCGTTCTCGTAACCCAGTTCGCGGACTTTTCCTATGTCATGCAAAAAGACTCCCGCCAGTAACAAACTCGTATCAACCTTCGGATATAAATCGGTCAAAC
>NZ_CALEMX010000399.1 GCF_937910335.1 uncultured Gimesia sp.
CAACCTGCGACTTGACCGAGTATTTAATTCAGAAATCAAACCGGAGCACTTGCGCGATAACCGCGCATATTTGATTGCCGAATCAAGTAAGCTTCTGGTACTGTCCAGAGTGTCTTGTGGCCTGATTTCTGCAAAGGGAACCAGTGACTCAAGGGAATGGTTTCTTAATGGTTTCACAATTTCATTTTGAGTCTTCTCTGCTAAAGCGGGATAAAATAACATGGGAACCAAATTTTGTTCAGAGGCCTGTTCCACAGAAAAAGTTATTTCCGCAATCGTTTTTTGATCTAGCAGTACACAGATATCCGCATCCGGTTGCTGTGAAGTTTGTGAAAAAATCACATCCGCCAGCGGAATTACCGAATATCCCAGATTAGAAAATTGAGTGCATACTTCCAGACGTCGTATCCGATCCTGAGAAACAACCTGGATCACACCTCGTGATGCTGAATTATTTATTACGTTTGTATTCATTATTTAAAACCATTTCGTCGAAAGACAAATCATTTAAAATTTCTTACACTATTGATCAATGTTCAAATGCCGATGCGTCACAGGGGCTAAACTATCCCGGTATGCTTCACCCACTTTTTCTCCCTGATTCAATGATTGAACCTGCTGTTTCGTGCGATCTCGTCGATCAACCATACTCTTCGTGCTGGTGTCTTCGATTTCGAGCAGCTTCGATAAAACCTCTTCAGATTCACTCAAGATCTCTTCACACGTTTCACGTTGCTCTAAAGTCAGGAGACTACGCTCACGCTTCCACTGCTCCCAGAGGGAAGGCAGTTGTCTCGTATACTGATCTAACTGACCTAATAGACGCTGCTTCTTTCCTAACACATCTAACAGGCCGGTATAGTCGTCCTGATTTATCAGCGACTGCTGTTGAATCGAAAGTTTCAACAACGCCTTTGAATATTCCAGGCGAACCGAAAAAAGTTTGAGATAATCGATTTTCTGTGTGGATGTCATAAGAAACTACATAAAAATTCAGGTTAATTATTATCTGAATCAAACTGCAACCTGATTCAGGGTTCCAGGCTTGAATTCATTTTCTACTACACAACTCTAAACTCCATTACCTGTCTGTAATTGATTTATTTTGGCATTAGATTTACGAAATTCACGAGACCAGTCTAACCAGCGATTCCATTCTTCGCGTCCCAGGTTAGTTGCCTTGGACTCAAACACTTTATCAGGCATCTGTTTCAGAATAATTTTTGCCTGTTCGAGCATACTCTTGGCTTCATTTTTTTTGCCCAGACTTTCATAACATCCGGACATCTTCATATAAGCGATTAAGACTTCAGTACACTGAGGATAGCGATTAACGGCATCATGATAAGATTTAATTGCTTCGTCGTATTCTTCTGTCCGATACAACAGATGTGCGGTCCCAAAACAAGCAGACTTCAGCAACCTTTTCCCCAGAGAATCTAGTCGATCCTGAGTTTCCAGTTTTCTCAACTCACGATTTAATATCTGGAGCTGTAGATTTGCCATTTTTAAATAAGCAAACTCTTTACGCTTCAGCTCCATTCGCGCATTCTCTGTTTTTGCAGATTTCATTTCCTGACGAGGTTGACTAGCCTGATTCTGTAGCGATCGTGCTAACAAATAACGTGCCTCGTGAACTTTTTCTGATTCCGGATAACGATTGACATATTCACTCAAACGCTTCGTAGCCTCTTCATGATAGTCAATTTTCACTTCGTTCACGGGCTGCTCTTCCGTTTTCGTATCGTTTTTGGGTTCTGCAGTTTGAATGTCTGCAATCTTACCTTGATGAAAATTCAGCTTGCCCAAAGCAAAAAGAGAATCCTGCCACTGTTTCGCTTTCGGAGTCAAAATGCTCGATTCCAGAATTTCAGTCCAGATTCGACTGGCCTGATCAAGTTCATCCTTCTCAAGATAACTAACCCCCAATAAATACTTTGCCTCAAAAGAAGCGACATCGGTGGGATAATTGGTCATCACGCGTTCAAAGTGATTAATGGCGTCATCCAACTGATCAAGCTCAAGTAATATCTCTCCTCTGCGTACGAGTGCCTGAGGCATTTTTTTGTCCGGCTTAGTATTAATAAAACGAGTCAGAACTTTGATTGCCGTCTCAAAATCCTGCCCTTTCTGAAAATGCTCAGCTGATACCGATAATATTTCACCATAGCGATCCGTAGTTTGAAGTAGTCTGGAAAGATCATAATAAGCTAAACCACTTTGCTTCCAACGCTCTTTCTGCTTTGGCTTCATTACTTCGTGCTGACTCATGGGTGATTTCTCAACAAGTCGCTCATAATATTCGGCCCATCGCCGATTGGCGTTAGCCGCAAGTTCTCTTGCTTGAACCTCTGGTAGCAAGGGAGGTAGAAAATCTGTCAATTGAATTGCCGTATTAAAAGTGGTTACGCCATTTTGAATTTTCTCTTCGTCAACCCAGTCATTCCAGGCATCCAGAACATAAGCTTGTACCTGTTCCAGATTCATCCAGCGATTTCGAAAATCCTGAGGACTGTTAATCGACCTCAAAGCGGCCCGATAGGCAATCAAAGCCTCTTCTGTTCGACCACTTTTTCGTAGTAGATCGCCGAGATGCAAATACGCAGCCAGTCCTTCGTGTGAACCCGCATAACGGTGTGTCGTCTGTTCATAAAATCCGATGGCTGCTTCTGAATCATTCAAGGATTCCGCACACAAACCCATCAGATAAGAGGCTTGACGCGAAAACTTACGCTCTAATCCCAGATTGTCTTTCACAGGAGCCAAAATGGCTAATGCTTCCCGGTATTTCTTCTCTGCCATCAATGTCTGTGCCTGAAACACAACTGTGACCTGATTCACTGAATCCTTCTGCTTCACTTTTGCCAAAACCTGCTGAGCCTGACTGTTCTTACCTTGAGCCAGAAAGATCTGGGCTCTCTGCAAATACAATCGGTCCAGAGTCTCAGGATTCATTTCTTCGGTCTGCAGCGATTCTGTATTCAAATCAAAAGCCTTATTTAAATCGGCTTCTGCTTTGTCATCGAGATAGATATCCGTCAATAACATCGAAGTCTTTAATTTTCCCGGCGGATAAGTCTTGATCGCTTCTTCCAGAAGGGGTCGTGAATCTTTCATGGAACCCAGTAAATACAGACACGTTCCCAATGCAAAAGTCCATTCCGGACGATGGTCTTGATCAACGGCTCGTTTCTCTGCCTCTTTGAGATAACGACTGGCAATCAAATATTGATGGTCCTGCGATTCTCCAGTGAGTTCTTCTGCATTTCTAAACGCAACGACTCCAAAGATAAAATACAGAGCCCCGGGAAAGTCCGGATCCTGATACTCCATTTTCTTCAGAGTATAGGCCATCTCCTGCGCCTCGTTTCGTGAATTTTGATCTTCTGATGATTCCAGAAGGATTAATGCTTCAGCTAATATTTCTTTTGGCGTTTTTTCTGGTACGCCCGTTGTTGTCCAAAAATAGACCAAGGTTAAAACCAGCACTGCAGCACTGATGGCCAGAGGTTCCCAACGCGCCCGCACAAATTTTGTGAGCTTTTCACGTAACGAAAGTTGTTCCGCGGTTGTATCATCGACCCCGGTTTTCTCACCCGCGCTGTCAGGTGGTTCTTTCACCGCAACGTTAGCAGCCTCGTCTGATTCTAGTTGATTAATGTTTTCTTCTGCCATAACTTAGCAGCCCATCAGGATGACGGGAGATCCTCTAAAAATAGATTGTTACTTGATATGAATGAATCGAAGTATCTGGAATTCAGATTTGTGAAATGCGTGTGTAGCATTGCCGAAACTACGAACAGGATTCCCATCTCGTGAAATGAAAACCACGTAGAAATTGGCGGAGAGAGTTTTTTGTGTGAAAGAAGGGAGTGAATGAGAGAGATGTGAAACTTGAGCCTTAATACAAAAAATATGGGTTTTTTGTCAATATCGATTCAAGTTGATGAGTGAATTTCTCTCTCTACAATCACAACTGAAAACAGCTAAAATACGCAGCCTAAGTAAAGATGCTCAGCTAGTCGTGATCCTTAACGTAACGCGTTACGTGGCCTATCAGTCATTTGCCTCAATGGTTTTTGCCCCGATTTATCAAAGGGAACCCGCAGATACATCAATGTTTTATTGAGTATCTCGGCAGCCGGAGGTCCAGCAATCGTTCCACCATAGTGGTTGGGCCCAACGGAAGGTTCATTTACTACCACGAGTACGAGCACACGGGGATCGTGTGCTGGAGCACCACAGATAAAAGAACTTACATGTAATTGCGACGAATACCGACCCGTTTGAGGGTCAGGTTTCTGAGCAGTTCCTGTCTTTCCAAATACAGTATAACCTTCAAGCTGCGCCTTCATCCCAGTCCCCCTGCTCACAGTTTCCACCATCGGAACACTAACAAGCCAGTCAGCCACCTCTTCGGAAATCACCGGGGTGGACACCAAAGGGCGAACCTGCTCCGGTTCTTCATGAGACCGTGGATAGTAATTGTGATCGATCTGATCGCGGATCAATCGGGGGTTGAGTAACTTTCCCTGATTAGCAAGTGCCACATGGGCGGTAATCAACTGAATCGGCGTAACTGCAATTTCCTGTCCCATCGGGATAGAGCCAGTCGAGTAGATATTCCACTTTTCCAACGGTCTGACGATCCCAGTCAGCTCTCCGGGAAGTTGAACACCCGTCTTCTGACCGAAACCAAATGCTGTCACGGCTTCGTACAGACCGGCGTTCGTCAGTCTTTCACCGATTTTAGCCATCCCGATATTACTCGACTTGACCAAAATATCGGTAACACTCAACATCCCATAACTGTGGTGATCATGTAGCAGGCGCTTTCCCATTTGGTATTCGCCCCGCTCACAATCGAATTGTTCCTCTGTTTTCAACAGGCCTCTCTCAAGCGCGGCGGCAACGATAAATGGCTTCAAGGTAGAGCCTGGTTCGTAAATTGAGGCGATCGCAGTATTTTTCCAGGCGGTCTCGGAAATGTTCTCTGGATGATTCAAATTGAATGTAGGCACAGAGGCCAATGCCAGCACTTCGCACGTTTTGACGTCCATCACAATTGCGCAGGCACTTTTGGGTCGCCATTTCTCGAGGATCGACTCTAACTCTCGTTCAGCATAAAGCTGGATGATCGAGTCCAGTGTCACAACCAGAGTCTCCCCATTACGGGCTGCTTCTCGAGCGTCATTGCGCACTTCAATCACTCGACCATGAGCATCACGAACTAGAAAACGATGACCATTTTGACCACAAATTAAATGATCAAACGCTTCTTCAATTCCTCCCTGCCCTTTCCCATCAATATCTCGCAATCCCAGCGCATGGGCAGCCAACGCACCCTGTGGATACTTCCGACGATATTCCTGTCGAAAGCCCCAGGCTTTATCAGGGAGATTGAGAGATCGGACACCTGCTAATTCATCATCAGTCAGTCGCCGTTTTACCCAGAGAAACATTTTATCCTGGTTCTTTTTCAGTCGGTCCTGAAAATATTCCTGGTTGATACTGAGAACCGTACAGACCTCTGATACGTTTTTCTGATTTTTCAGCTCCTGCGGTATCATGTATAAACTATTGGTGACAATCGTCGTTGCCAGCAGTCGCCCGTTACGGTCAAGAATATCACCGGGACGGGCTGGTATTTTTTCTTTACAAACCTGCTGACGCGCAACCACTGATGCAAATTGACGGTGGCCGATATATTGGAGAAAAATGAGGCGTCCGGAAATTACAATCCAAGACAACACAACCAGGATTATGAGACTCCAGGTGCGCCAGCTGATTTGAAATTTCGAGTTTTCGGAATGCAAGAAACTACTCACCTGCTACAAAAGTCAATTAGATCATTTTCCAAAAACACTACTTTTTATTCGCCTTCGATGATCTGTTTAAATGCCATTGCAGCAACGGCATTTCACGACGATTGGTTGATGCGGGACGTCGATTTGACTTCACGTCAAGCTCACCCCGTTCAATGGAATTTAAAACCTGGCCGGGAGAGCCTGCCCGCTGTGTAGCCAATTTCATCTTGGCATGAGCATTGATCAACACTTCCAATTGGTAATGTTGACGACTGACCTGACGTTTGAGTTTCAGGCTTTCTTTTTCAAGACCAATTCCGATCAGAGAGATAGCAACCGCTAATAAGATGGCACTACCAAAACGGAATAACATCGAAACCCACCTTCCCAAACCAGCAGGTCGACCAGATATCGATTCACAGCCGGTTTAGAATCCCACGAAAAAGACAGACACACACGCCTGTTTTCACTATCGGCTGGATGAGTTTCCGGGAACAAGACTGACTCGGCTGGCGTCATAAGGGAGCTGTAATTCAGCGCCAATTTGTAGCTTATTAGGGTTTTGCAGTTTTTGGCGATTGATCTGATAAATCTGATACCAGCGGGAAGAACGCCCCAGATGTCTCTGTGATATATCGGTCAATGTATCGCTGCTGCCGATGCGGTACATCGGCTGACCATCCTGGCTGATAAAAAAGCCCGATGGTTTACTCTGTTTGCGATTCGTCTTTTTGCCTGCAAATTCCCTGACGGTTGTCCGCGCTGCATTATGACGCGCCTGATATTGTGCATCAATCGATGCGCGGTCAGGTGCCAGCAATTTCAACCCCGGTTTCATCTTGCGAGGATCACTCACACGACTTCTGTTGATTTCTGCCAGTAATTGAAAATAGCGTCCACTGCCATAAAGTTTTTTGGAAATCGTCCAGAAGTTCTCTCCATTTTGTACCACATACTCACCGCGAACCTTCTGAACAGGCTGTTGAGTGAATGACTCCTCCTGAACAGATCCAAATTTCTGTGTCGACACTTCATTTACAGGTGCAGGACCATCAAATAACCCCCGAGCCTGAGGAACTTTCTGCTCCGCAGTCATCTCGGAATCACGAAACGAACCCGTATCAATGGCAGCTGCAGGACGCTTGACGGTCGTGACACTTTCTGCCTGTTCTGCAGAAAACTCTTCCGCGCGAAAATCCCCAAACCGATCCTCGTTTTGATTCGTCTTCACTTCGCTGAACTCAGATGACTGTGGCTGTTCAAATTCTTGAGCAGCGGAAGCCGGCTTCTCCTGTTGGAACGCGCTCTCAGTAGGAGTGTTAGAAGCCTGAGGTTCACTTTGTGAAAATTGAAACGAGTCAGAATCTTGGGAACTGGAGATATCAGTAATTTTTACCTGAGCTGATTCTGCTGAAAATTCTTCAACATTTTGGTTCTGTGCTGAATTCGTTTCGTCTGCCAGACCAAAATTTTCAAACTCATTTTTCTCAGGTGGCTGCGACTGTGCGGGCATTTTTTGCCCCACTTCTGTTGCTGACGTACCAAAAGGATCTTCCTCAACTTGAATGGCACCGCTCGACCCCTCTGCTGTCTGAGCAAATTCATTCTCAGCAGGCTGTTTCATCAGTCCCGAATTCTCGCTGCTTGTGCCAGACGAAAATTCCGATTCTGGTTCGCTGTTAAAACTATTCTCCTGCACAGTCCCTGCTGGATTTGATCCCGGCTGTTGAGCAAATTGATCTACACTGGAAAATGAATCCTTCTGCGGATTATCAAAAGTAGCTGGCTCTGATTGAAATTCATTCTGGGAAGGATTCGCAAATTCATTCTTCGAACCGGTTGGTGGATCAAATTCCTGGAAACCATTCTCTGCCTGATTCGAAGCAATCTCGGTCGTCTGCTGAGGTTCGCTTTGATTTTCAAACGATTTTTGGGAAAACGGATCGTTTTCCGCAGTTTCTGACTGCGGCTTCGCAAACGGATTCTCCTGATTCTGTCCCCCTTGTGGGGTTGAAAAGCCAGAGTTATCCGCCACTTTTTCAAACTGACCGGGCTGATTTTCTACCTCATCCGAAGACGAAGATTCAGATTTCCCATCTGCAAACGGATCATCTGCCTGTGGCTGACCCGTCTCTTCTGATGGTTTCTCCTCCGGATTGTTGATTGCCATATTCTCCTGGGGTCGATTGATTTTTTGGTAAACAACCAACCCAAATGCACTCAACAGAATGAAAATCAGGCAAAGCCCCACTTTGGTTTCGATGGCGATTCCTGTTTTGGGTTTTTCAATGCCCCAATCTTCTTCGTCCGCTTTTTTTTCTGTTTTTTTTTCTGCAGTCATGGCTCTAAACCATTTCCAATTAAACGTAATAAATGTCTTTTTCAGACAAACAGAATTCTGTTTGCCTACAAGCCAATTTGAGTTGTAATAGTTATGTGCGTATAGCCACTCTCAGTTTCGCCGTTCGGCAACGCGGATTCACTCGTTGTTCCGCCTGCGTTGCTATCATTGGTTTCGCTGTCAAGTTTTTCCAGAGCGTCTTATTTTTAAAAGCCTGCTTCACCAGGCGATCCTCCAGGGAGTGAAAACTGATGATTGCAGCTCGGCCTCCCGCCTTTAGTACTTGTGGTAAAACAGAGTCCAACATGGTTTCTAATTGTTCAAGTTCCTGATTCGCTGCAATCCGTAACGCTTGAAAGACACGTGTTGCCGGATTCTTCCTGGCCGATGCCAATGCTTTGGAGGGAATCGCTTGCTCAACGGCTTTGATTAATTGAGCAGCCGTTCGGATCGGTGATGTTTTTCGCTGCTTGACAAGCTGGCTTGCTATTCGCTGGCTGAACCGTTCTTCGCCATATTTTTCCATAATCTCACTCAATTCCGATTCGGAAAGTGTTTCCAACAGTTTCCAAGCCGGAATCCCTGTTCTGGTATCAAACCGTAAATCTAACTCTCCCGTCGATTCAAATCCAAATCCGCGAGCATCATCGCTCAATTGATCAGAAGACAATCCCAGATCTAATAGAATTCGATCAATTTGATTCAATTTCAGTTCTTCCAAAACTGCCGGAAGTGCTGCATAACTGGATTGCCTGAGATGACATTGCCCGCTCGGCAATTGATCACACCCTATTTGTTCTCTGGCAAAATTCAGCATCATTGCATCTCGATCTAAACCTATTAAAGTTCCCTCTGCACCAATTTTCTGCAGAATATGCTGGCTATGACCGCCGGCTCCTACCGTTCCGTCCACAACCACCAAACCGGGAGATAAATCTAATTGCTCAATAACTTTACGCAACATGACCGGTAAATGGATCGGCCTTTTCTGATCACCGGACATACCTGGCATTCACTTGGTAACGATTCTAAATAAAACAATCCAGCATAAATCGCACAGAGGAAATCTGTTCGACTGATAATGGAAATGATAATGGAATTAAGGGGGTAGAGACTTTTGAAATGATACTCTGAGAGACTGCTGGCGACTCAAGTTGAAGAACCAAATTGAGCCTCAAGCGTGGCAAGTCTAGAAAAATCTCGTTTTTTTGGCAAGATCAGTTAAAGATTTTTTGAAATGCAAAACAGTCAGGGGCCTAAGTCACTTTCCAGATCGAATTTAACGAAAGCAAACCGACTCCAAATCGAAAGGGATTCGTCGAAAACAGAGTCCAAACATCTCAAAATCCAATAGAAGACTGAAAGAATACATCCCGATTGAGAAATCGAGATCGAAGTGATTCAAATCTGAGAAAATCGCACTTCTGTACAATCAAAGAACCCTGAAGCCATCCGTCTCAAGCAGCATCCATTCCACTTGTATCAGGAGACGAACGACCGGTGGCCCAACCCAATATTCTGAGCACACACAGGTGACTTCCATTTCACCTTCAATCCGCAAAGCCCGGTAGCCAGCGGAAGAGTTCTAATATTTCCTCCTTGAAAAATTCCCGATTTATTGATTGATAACAGTTTTGTCACGTTGGTAGTCATTCGCGTTCTGTTCCACAGTTCGACAAATTTCTACCAGGGCATTTGACCAAAGGCCTGAGAAGCCATTTCATCAAAATGAGGCCCATGCTGGTTAAGATAGGTATTCCAACGCTCAATACTCCACAGTTCGGCATGGTCCTGAACTCCAATCAACACCACTTCCTGCTTAGTTTCCAAGAGAGCCAGATCAGCCAAACGTTCGGGAATGCAGATACGTCCCTGTGAATCTACTTCCACTTTCTCTGCCCGTGAATAATAAAGGCGAAGATATTGAGCTGCCTCCGGTCCATTCTTGGAATACTCTTTTAATCGTTGTGCCTGCTGTTCAAATCCTTTCTCCGAAAAAAGCAACAAAGATGATTCAGTACCCGGTGCAATGTAAATCTGAGTGAATTCTTTGTTGACAAGCTCTTCCTTGAGTCTTTTAGGGATCGCTAATCGACGTTTTCCATCCAAAATCTTGTTGAAAGTTCCCGTTAACGCCATTGATCCCCACTTGCCACCATTTATCACCACAGAGTGATGAATTTATCAGGCAGAATGGAATCGTCAAGCACGATTGAAAGCTAGAGCAGAAAAGAAAGAACTTGAATTGACCTAGATACTTATCACGATTGGAATTGGGAATTTTTAGATTTTTAAATTTTGTTTTCCAAAATCAATTTTAATGTCGAAATTTTGCCAAAAATCAGTCACTTGATGTGAGAAGGTCCTCATAGATCTGCTCGTATTTCTGAGCAATTGAATCCCATGTAAACTCTTTTTTGACAGTATTTTGCGCATTTTCGGCCATCTTGTGAAATTCGGCAGGCCGCGAGCTCAAATCCAGAAGTGCCTTTAGTATCTCTTTCGAACTGTCAGAGGCCACCAGCGTCCCCTGTTCCCCATCCTGAATCAATTCGGAAACACCATCCACGATCGTCGAAATGACCGGTAAACCGGCAGCCATCGCTTCCAGAACGACGTTTGGCATTCCCTCCCATAAAGAAGGCAGCACTAGACAACAGGATGCTTTCATCAACTGAGGGATCTGAGATTGCCAGCCTGTAAAATGGATGCGTTTTGCACATGCCATTTGAGAAGCATCCTGTTCTAACTCAACTCTCAACGGACCATCACCAACAAACAGCAGATGAAATTCAGTATTCTGCTCTGCAAACTGGTCAAATGCGGCCAAAAGATTCCCAGGTGCTTTCTGAGGATCAAGTCTTCCGACAAACAAGGCAACCTTCGCATCCGCAGGAATCCCCCACTGACTCAAATCCATCGCTTCTGCAGTATCAAACAGTTCAAAATCGACGCCATTGGGTACAACCGTCACTTTAGACTCCGAAAGCTTTCCCTGTTGAACAGAAAAGTCTGCCACCGATTGACTCACGCAGATATTTAACTCCACCAGCCTGTTCGTCCAACGATCTAGTAATAGATGTCCATTCTTCCGTTTTTCAGAAACACGTATCCCCGAGACAGTATGTTTGATTCCCGCCAGTCGTGCCGCAAACCTTCCAGCGAGATTGGCATGAAATAAGAATGTTTGCAGCAAAACTGGTTTTTGTGATTTGAGTTTTCGTGCCAGTCTCCAGATAATTCGGATATCCCAAGATAATGTTACGTCTAAAATCTCTGTCGGAATGCCTGCCTTTTCCAATTCATCCACAAGAGGCCCTGTGCCAGTCAGTGAGTAAACAACAGGGGCCCATCGCTCGCGATTTAACCGCTTCACAATTTGAACCAGCGCACGTTCTGCCCCACCGGGCTGTAGTCCGGTAATACAAAAGGCAATCGGAGTGGGAGATTTTCGGTTCGTCAACAGTCGATTCTCTCTCAAGGCAATAAATAGTCAGCAAACTTCCTCTATTATCAGTCATAACCTGAATTCTATTGTTCGAAGGCTGAAATTATCGACAAGCTTAGATTCCGAAAATGTGTTTAATATGCTAAGAGAAAATAAAAATCTTCGTTAAAATCCGCCATTTACAGTAATTTCCAGACATAATTCGAGCAGATCACTCCAAACTCTATTGAAGTCTCATAATCTAGAAACCCGCCTGATGACCGAATTGAATCACTTCAACTACGAACTTCCACCAGAATTAATCGCCACCGAACCCTCAGAGCAGCGTGATCAATCTCGGCTGCTGGTTCTAGATCGCCAGTCACAAACGATCAGTCATAGTTCGATTTCCGATCTTCCCCGCTTTCTGGCGCCCGGCGATTGTCTGGTACTGAATGATACGCGCGTGCTCTCTGCCCGATTATTTGGCGTGAGAACATCAACGGGCGGAAAGTGGGAAGGTCTCTATCTGGGATCTAATGCCACTGGACAATGGAAGTTGATGAGTAAAACAAGAGGCAAGCTGGTACCGGGAGAAATTATCGAACTGAAACCCGCTCATCAACGCGCGTTACAAAAACGAATCTCACTCAAGTTGGAATCAAAAGATACAGAAGGCTATTGGACTGCGACCCTCCAGTCTGACGAAGACCACCTTACACTGCTTGAACATTTCGGAACGATGCCCCTCCCTCCCTATATGCGCCGGGAATTGGCGACAGAAGAAGACTGGGAACGCTACCAGACCGTGTACGCCAACCAACCCGGAGCCGTCGCAGCTCCAACTGCCGGACTGCATTTTACACCTGACCTGTTAGATCGCTGCACGCAAAAAGGGATAGGTATTGCGAAAGTCACCTTGCACGTCGGCATTGGAACTTTCAAACCGATCTCCACTGAAACTTTGGAAGAACACAAAATGCATTCCGAATGGTGTGAATTGTCGAAAGAATCTGCTGACCTGCTCAATACAACCCGAAAAAATGGAGGCAGAATTATTGCCGTTGGTACAACCAGTGTCCGGACTCTGGAATCGGTTGCCCGTGAAGGCGCACTCAAAGCCTGGAGCGGTGAAACAGATATTTTCATCTACCCACCATACAAATTCCAGGTCGTCGATTGCCTGCTGACAAACTTTCATTTGCCAAAATCAACATTGCTGGTTCTAGTCAGCGCCTTTGCCGATACCGAATTGATTCGCCAGGCCTACGAAAAAGCTGTAGAAGCGAATTACCGCTTCTACAGCTATGGTGACGCC
>NZ_CALEMX010000400.1 GCF_937910335.1 uncultured Gimesia sp.
CAACCTTTACGCTTGATTGTGCAGAAGTGATCAAAATAATTTCTGATCATCTCTTAATAAAGAATGATCCATCGAGTGTAAAATTGCGTTGAAGTAAGTGTCGCTTTCTCAATATTTCGCTCTTAATCACAGGCAACCAGGATGACGATCAAAGTAAGCTGCGGGATGTGTGGGAAGAACTATAAAGCCCCTGACAAAGCGGCAGGTAAGCGAATGCGTTGTAAAGAGTGTGGGGAGCCGATCAAGATTCCCGAGCCTGAACCTGAATACGATGAAGATGATTTTGCCAGTTTGCTGGACGATGCGGTGGAATTGGAATCCAAGTCAAAATCGATCCCGCGGGTCGCCCGCAAGCCGATGGTCAAAGCGGAAAAGTATGAGGGGGATGAAGATGGACCCGTCACCAGAGAAAAAACGAATAACTATAAGGAAGATCTGACAGGAACGTTCCTGTTTCTAATCGATCCTGCCAATTTATTTACGTTTGTCATGATCTGGGTACTGCTTTGTTGTAAGGATGTGATTCTCCCTTTTGCGGGAATATTTGGAATGCTAGGTCAGTTAATTATTCTCGGCTGGTATAGTAATTATCGATTCAGCATTATCTACGAAGCGGCTGCAGGGACAAAGGAGCTTCCCGACCTGAGCCCGGAAGAGGGCTTTTTCTTTCCGATGCTACAGTGGATTGCGACTTGGATTCTCGTTCACCTTCCCGCTTACTTGTATTTGGCAGTCGTTATCTTTTCTGGCATTGCCAATCTGGATGAAGGCGGCATGTTTGGTGTTGCTCTGGACGGGCTCTCCGAGATTTTACCCGTCTTTCATTTTGGTGTTTTTGTTTTCCTGTATAGCGCTGGATTGTTTTTCTGGCCGATTCTTGCCTTGTGTGTCGCCGTTGGGGGCTTTGGAACCGTTTTTCGGATTGATTTGATGATTGTGACCATCTTTCGGACACCCGTGATTTATTTATTTACGGCGAGTGCTGTTTTTCTCACAGCCGTTCTTCAAGTGGTCGTTATGCTAGCCGCAAGGCAGGCTGGAATCGGGGCGATGATCGCAGTCATGACGCTGGTGCTCTATCTCGAGTTTGTCACATTGCGGATGATTGGTCATTATTATCATCACTTTAAAAAGCGTTTTGCCTGGAACTGGGGATAACCGACAGGTAAGACCCACTTACTAAAATATTTATTCTATATGATTTTAAGACAAATCTGAGTACTGGAAGTGTCAGTAGACTGAACAAAGCCCTTTGATCAGTGTGTGTTTCTGGCGCGACAACACCGAATCAATGGGCTTTGTTTTTGTATTAGATGAGAGGATAATCTGGTGCACTCTTTGAACCTGAAGCGAGCCAGTTCACTTCGAAGAACATTTATGTCATAATGAGAGCATAGACACCCTGAAAATAACGCGGCCAAAAGTGTATCCAGGAGATTCCTATGTTTCTAAATATTCAAAGATATTCATCCTATGGCGTTCTGTTTTTGATTTTAGGAATGGGTTGCTCTATTCCAGGCATCGCATTTGCCGCAGACTCTTCATATGCGTTTGGTTTTGCGAAAACAGAAATTACTCCCGAAGTACCTTTGCGGCTTTCTGGTTATGGAAACCGCGCTGTGGTCTACGAAGGCGTTGATGAGCCCATTTATATCCGCGCGGTCGCCATTAAATCGCCGGATCAAAAGATCTGCTCTCTGGTTTCGCTTGATTCCATTGGCTTTGCGGGCACTTTTGTAAATCGTATAGCGCAGCAACTAAAAAAACAGTACGGCATGAGCCGCGATCAGTTGGTGGTTTGCAGTACGCATTCGCATACGACTCCTCAACCAGTCGAAGGCTTATCGAATATCTTTTCGACTCCGATGACGGATGCAGAAAGGCAAGCGTCCCGAAAATACTGGAATTCTGTTGAAGCACAAATTCTGAAAACCATTGGGAAAGCAATTCAGGATTTGCGTCCGGGTAAAATGTCGATCGCTACTGGTAAGGTCGGTTTCGCTCAGAACCGTCGGGTATTGAAAAATGGAAAATGGGCCGGCTTTGGAGTGAATCCCAAAGGACCCGTCGATCATAGTTTACCTCTGGTTAGAATTACGGATACATCAGGGAAACTACGCGGATTGCTATTTAACTATGCCTGTCACTGTACGACCTTTGGCAGTGATTACAATCGACTCAATGGTGACTGGGCCGGTTATGCAGCGAAGTACATTGAAGAACAGCACGGCGATATCGTCGCGATTTGTACGATAGGTTGTGGTGCGGATCAAAATCCTATTCGAGGGAAAAAAGATGTCGCTAAAGATCTGGCGATTGGCCATGGACGTGCGATTGCACTTGAAGTCTCGCGTCTCTTGAAACAACCGATGCAAGAAGTGACTGAGAACCTGAAGACCGATTATGGAGTAGCTGACTTGCCCATTGATGCTCCAACGGAAAAGGAACTGAAGAAATCACTGGGAAATACGCGTCCCCAAGTGAAACAGCATGCGAAAAACATGCTGGCTTTATACAAGGAAAATGGCCAGCTTCCCGAATCTTACTCTGCGCCGGTTCAAGTCTGGAAATTTGGAAATCAGCTTACGATGATCTTTCTGGGAGGAGAAGTCGTCGTTGATTATGTACTCCGATTAAAGAAAGAAATCAAAAGTGATTCTGTATGGGTAACTGCCTATGCCAATGATATTTTTGGCTATGTTGCATCGGAACGCATGCGGGATGAAGGTGGTTATGAGTACGACTTTTCGATGATTTATTACAATCAGCCAGGTCCCTGGGCCAAAGGAACAGAAGAAATCCTGATGCGCCGCATCCATGAACTTGTGAAACAAGCAGGTTGAAGACCTGACTGAATCCCTTCAAGAATCCACAGAGCTACCCAGTTTTCCGGGAAAGTAGAGAATGAAGATTTCACTGAAAATTCTGTCTTGTTTCTGTCTGATCGTTTCACTGTTTGCTGCCTCTTCCCAGCAGATTGAGTCTGCTGACTGGCCTATGTGGAGGGGAAATATCGAACGGACAGGTGTCACATCTGAAGTGTTGCCCGATCAGTTGCATTTAAACTGGTCGCGTCGTCTTCCTCTCTATCAGGTTGCCTGGCCTAACGAAGAACGCCTGCAATACGATCTGGCATATGAACCGGTTTCAGTCGGAAATCGGATTCTGGTCGGCTCACCATTAATGGGAAGTCTGACCGCCTTTGATGCAAAGACCGGCGAGGTATCCTGGAAGTTTTCGGCGAATGGTCCCGTCCGATTTGCACCGGTGGTCTCTGGCGAGAATGTGATGTTGGGTTCCGACGACGGTTATTTATATTGTTTGAATCTATCTGATGGTGTACTCCGTTGGAAAATCAAAGGAGCGCCAGATTCTCATCAGGAACGCTGGCATCTGGGTAATAATCGCCTGATTTCGTATTGGCCAGTTCGCGGTGCCCCAGTTGTGCAAGATGGTATTGTGTATTTTGGAGCCGGCATCTGGCCCTCGATGGGTACCTATTTAAGTGCCGTTGATATCAAAACTGGGAAACGTAAATGGATCAATCAGCGGGTTCAGTTTTTAAAAAATGTGCGAATCGATCATAACTATCTGCATGAGTCAGGGCTCTCTCCGCAAGGCTATTGTTTAATTGCCGACAAAAAGCTGGTCGTCCCCAATGGTCGGTCCATGCCCGCGCGGATTGATCCGGAGACCGGGAAAATGCACTATTTTGTGCAAGGATATCGGAACGGAGATTCGCGTGTGATAGCGGCTGGTGATGTTCTGCTGGTGGGGCATTCCGGCGTTGTGAATCTGGCAGACGGGCGTGAAGTTGGTAATCGCTGGGTGGATGCTGGCAAGGAAGCACCCAAATCCTGGAGTACTCCCAAACGCGATCAGTTTGAAGGTCCCTTTGATGCTTACAAGATGATGCCTGGCTGCAGTTACCGGTCTGCTTATGACAAAGGTATCAGTTACGGCGTCGATAAAGGCGTTGTCTATGCTTACGATTTGTCAAAAGCAAGTAAGAGTTTGTATGAGAAAAAACATGGCGCCCAAAAAGTCAAACCCGCCAAATGGGAAGCCCCCCTGCTCTGGAAACTGGATACCAAACTGGGAAAAGGAGTGACGCATTCGGTTATCAAAGCGGGCAATACATTGTATGGGCATGTGGGACCGACACTCTTTGCTGCCAAAATTGCTGCTGACGGAAAATCAGCGAAAATTATATGGGAACACAAACTGACACAGACGGTTGGCTCGTTGATCGCTGCAAATCAACGGCTCATCGTTACCTGTCTCAATGGAGATCTGCACTGCTTTCAAGCACAATCACCGAAACACAAATGGCACAAGCTGGCGCATGTGCCACTACCGAGAATTTCAGTGGAAGATAGCCAACTTGCTTTCGAATATCTGGATGCGAGTACTGTTAAAGTGGGTTTTGAGGGATCTGTGAAACCGGGTTATGTTGTGATACTTGGCGTGGGGTCCGAGTCGCTGCCGGATGCATTACTACAGGTTGCCGGGGTTCGCCTGATCGTAATCGAGGACGACGCCGCGCGGGTCAGCCGGTTGCGGAAAAAATACCTTGATGTCGGCATGTATGGCAGGGAGATCCAGGTGATTCATGCCGACCCCGATACCTTCCCGTTGCCTCATTATCTGGCCGATCTGGTCATCGATCAGACACCTGCCGCGAAAAATATCGTCGCTCTGACTGAGAAGCTGAATGCGGTTCGTCCATATGGGGGCGTTGCCTGTCTGGCGGTGAATGATGCCAACCGGGAGTTAATTGAAAAGACGGTCGACAGTTTGGACCAGACGCACTGGAAAGTAAAACAACAGAACGATCTGGTCATTTTGCAACGTGTGGGTGCCCTGCCCGGTACGTCTGACTGGACGCACGAATGTTCGGATGCGGCCCGCTCTTATTTCTCGCGCGATCAACTTGTTCAATCCCCCCTGGGAGTCCTCTGGTATGGCGATGGTGCCGGTTATGGATTTCATAAATTTAAAGACTATGGACGCGGTGTGAAACCGCAGGTTGCCGGTGGTCGTCTGGTGGCCTTTGATGATCGATCCAAACGACTCACGGCGATCGACGCCTATACCGGACGTTTGCTGTGGAACTTCGATACCGGCACAACAATCGTCCGCTATGCGACGCTGCCCGATGCGATCATTGTTGGAAGAAATTCTGAATGTCTGATTCTCAATCCCGAAGATGGTTCCGTGATCAAGACGCTCCCCTGTCAACTCGATCCGAAACTGACCGGCGTGCCGGGCGTGGTGGATGTACGCGTCTCCGATCCCCTGATTCTGATCGCAGTTGGCTTTGATCTGCCGAAAGGTCACAGTCACCCGGCCATCGAAACCGGATTGTGGGATGCGAAAACGATTGTCGCCTTCGATCGCAAGTCTGGAAAACAGCTCTGGTCGGTTACCGCTAAGGAGCGTTTTAATATTCATTCGCTCGTGATTGGTGAAGGGCGCGTGTTCTGTATCGATTCGATGGCCCCCTTAAAGGCAGATCAGCTGCAGCGACGTGGAACGGCCCCGAAGACATTCACATCTGAGGTTCTGGCCCTTGATGCTGTCGACGGCAGTGTCAAATGGAAGCTCCAGCGCGAATATGGGCATCGTGTGATGACGGGTCGTGGTCCGCTGGCGATTCGTCCTTATGATGACTGGGCCGCCTATTCTTATCAATCGAAGTTTCTTTACACCGGAAAATTAAGCGAGATGCAGGCTCTGAATGCTGATACCGGAGAAAAGGTCTGGGAGAAACCGATCGGCTTGCAGCCATTGTTACTGTACGATGATTCGTTTATCAATCAGGCGGGAAACAAGTATGACTTGCTGACAGGCAAACAGATTTCGACGACGCCTCTCTTTAAACGGAGCGGCTGTAATTACACCGTAGGAAACAAGAACCTGTTATTTTTGAGAAATAATTGTGCCTCTTATGTCGATATAGACAAAAAGAAGTCGTTCAGTTTGCGAAATTTACGTTCAGGCTGCAGTAACAGT
>NZ_CALEMX010000401.1 GCF_937910335.1 uncultured Gimesia sp.
TATGGCGCAAATTACGTGCCAAAGCGAGGGAAGTCATCTGGGAAATGCGGGTTGATAGTAGACCTCTCCAAAAAGCAAGTTTCATTACAACTTAAACAGGCACCTCCTGAAAACCTGGCAGAAATACTCAACGAAATCCCAGACCAGTTGATTACTGTCTCAAATACTTACAAATCCACTGCAACACCGCTAATGCCAAAACAATCTGCCTCATCGACAGAGTCAGTCGCTCGCACGAAAGGTGAGAATTCGAAATTTCTGACATTCGAGATTGTGAAACTCTCAACGAGTGCAAATTTCGCCATCGGGATATCAAATAATTCTAAGAAGGCTATAAAGGATAGCGCTACTTCCGGGATCGAAAGAAAATTGGAAGACAATGTCCGTTCTTTTAAGCCGGGCTCCGTACATGTTGACCTGGATAAAAAACAAATCCGCTTGCAGGCAGATCAGAATGATGCAGAACTTATTGTAAGAAACATGAACGATCTTGGCATAAACAAGATTACTGTCGCAGATTTGCCAAACGATGCTTCGATCCAGATGAAAGCGCAGCTGGAATCTGCCCGCGGAACTGCACCTCTGAAACACAGTGTTGCTTTTGAAATTAAGAAAATCGAAGCGGGACTTGAAAAACAGATCGCAATCGATCCAACAGCGGGAGCTAAGGCATTAACTGAGATGCTGAATTTCCAGCTTCAGCAATCGATATCGGAGTACATTCCTGACACTGTGAAGCTGGATCTTGAATACCGAAAGATGACCATTCATCTGAATCAGTATCCAGAGAAGTTTCTGTACACAAAAATTAATAAAATCCCATCCATGCCTGTCAATGTGATCCCAGTTAATAATACCTGGAATAATCCCAACAAAGAATTACGAACTCCGGAACAGCTGAAACCGACGCAAGTTACTTATCGAATCCTATCCTATGGGAATAATTATTCAGGTATAATTCAATATTCTCAGTTTTATAATTCAAATAGAAATAGTGTATTTTTTGGATTAATGAGCGCCCTGTCAGATAAAGTCACTGGGTATATCCCCGATACACTGGATGTCAATTTTGTTGAACACACAGTCACATTTCAGCTGGATCATGTGCCAGCAACCGATCTAGGCATTCGGATCAGCACTGCAGTTTTTAATGAGACTGAACTATCGGCTCTACCGATTTCTATTGGGCCACCAAAGGCTCCCTTTCAAACACCGGGCAGGCCTATGCGTCTTGTTGTGCTCAAGATCAATGAAATAACGATTGCTAACGAGACTTTTAAGAATGGTCAAATTCCCGTCGCGGTGCAAAGGAGTTTAAAAGATGAAGAGTTTAAATTGAATTCTAGTTTTCAGAGTGACCTCAGCAACTATATCTTCTATTCCACAGAAATTGATCCCCGTCAGATGCTGCTGGCAATTCAACTCGACCGGATTCCTCCGGCTGATCTGGTCAAACAGATCAACCTTATTACTAATTCTCCTTGGCATTCAAACATGAAGATTGCGGACGAAATTGTTGCCGTGCATGAAGTGGAGTACGACCCTGATTCATCTGAGAAAACGTTGTTTTTCCAATTCACTAATAATCATAAAAAAAGTCCTCAAACTGATGAGGATTATATTCGGAGCAAGACTAATGAATTCTGGTTGCGTGTAAACCGTTATATTCCCAACTCACTCAAGATGGACTTCGAGCAGGGGACATTCAGTGTCAGGCAGAGAATTGGGGGAATCGAAAAAGAAGAAATAGCTGACGTTGTAAAGATAATGAATGATTTCAAACTGAATGTCACACACCTGAATACTACGCTTCCCCAAACCAATAAAAAGGCCCATCCAATGGGGATTGGCATCGTCACAGGTGCTGGTTCCGCCTTAGCCACTGATTCAGGTACGACGACAAACTCGCCAACCGGTACCACCAATGTTCCCGTGGATCAAAACGTAATCGTCACAATTCAATATGGCCTGTATGGAGGCAGAAAGAAACCACAGACCAGTGCTGTCGACACAATTAAAGGCTTTCCCTGGATTGACCGTAAATCTCTCAAGGTTGATGCAGCGAAAAAAGAGTTTACCTTTAAGACCACGGGCCCCTTCAATCGGGGTGCCATTGACAGAGCACTCAAACGGAATAAATTTTACAAATGCATCGTCAAACATGAAGCACTGACGAATGAAGCCGAGGCTAAGAAATAATAACACCCTCGATTCAAAGGGCGTTGAAACAGTAGCGACTTAGCGATGGGCCTTGGAAATGAAGTCTTCCATCACGCTGAGCGTTTCGGGGCTGACGTGGTGCTCGATGCCTTCGGCGTCGGTCGCTGCGGTTTCTTCACTGACTCCCATCGCCATCAAAAAACTCAATACGATTTCATGACGACGGCGCGAATTTTTTGCCAGTTTTGCTCCCTGTGATGTTAATTCCACGGGACTGTACGGCTCGGTGGTGATATAGCCGTCGCGCTGCAGACGGGCTACGGTGCGATTCACGGTAACGTGGCTCACGGCGAAGTGTTCGGCCAAATCTTTAACGCGGCAGACCTCCTGCTCTTCGATCAGTACTGCAATCGCTTCGACGTAATCTTCGGCAATTTCCGTAGCATGGTCTACACGCGTACGTTCATGCTGATTCTTCGGTTTCTGCTTTTTCGCCATCCGGTGTCGCCTTTGGTCTCATTAAAATTTTGCGGTTCAATATCTTACCGTGATTTGTGGAGATTTTGAAGTCAAAGCAGAATGAGAAAGCGATGGCAATGAATGAAATACATTTCTGTATTACAAACAAAAACTTGATTTAGTATCTTTTCAGCTTGAATCAGGGTTTCAATTTCTGAGACTCATGTATTATGGAGGTCGAACCCTTTTGTCTTCGTTCGGTGAATCGAAATTTGAATCAAATTTTCTCACCCGCATTTATCCACCCGCGTTAATACAAACTGTTCGTCAGCAAATAGAGCTTTGCCATGCTCATTCTCGCTTTGCATTTCCGGCATTACGATCTAACAGAAAACGATTGCGGACTGGACGGGTGTTTTGTATGCTAAAAAACACACCTCTTTCTATGACGCGATTGCTCTTACTTTGTTGGAAATAGCACGAACCATGAAGCCGCGTATTTTTATTTCAGCTGTCTCTGCGGAGTTTCTTGAACTTCGTAAACAGGTTGCACTTATTCTTTCGGGCCTGGGGTACGAGCCGGTTGTGCAAGATACCTTCTCCACCTCACCGGGTGAACTGCGGGAGATGCTCAAAACAAAAATCGACAGTTGCGATGGTTTGATTCAAATTGTAGGCAATGCCTACGGCTACGAGCCGCCGATTCCGGATCCTGAGTTTGGTCGTTGCTCGTTCACGCAGTTTGAATATTTTTATGCAAAGCAACAGAAGAAAGAGATCTGGGTCATTCATGCGCATCAGGCATGTAGTACGAGCGCGGAAGAATCGCAACTCGATTTGCCTGACCCGGAAATGAACCTTTCAAACGAAGAGGCAGCCGCGTATCAGAAAGAACGACGAGATTTACAAATTGCCTATCGTCGGCGGTTGGAGGCGGAAGGGCAAATTGTGCATGCGGTGGATTCGGATGATGGCCTGGCTTTAAAGCTTAACAGTTTGAAGGATGATCTGGCACGATTAACAATCGCATTCAAATCCTGGCAGAAATGGGTAGCAGGCACATTGGCTATAGTGGTGCTGATGTTGATCGCAGGAGGTGTTTACTTTGCTGCGACTATGAAAGAACATCAGGAAGGAATTGACCAGATTGCCACGGAGGTAAAGAAACCTAATAAAGAATGGGATATCGAAGATTACCGTGCGGGATTAATGAAGGTGGCCAGGCGGACGCATGCAGAGGACTTGAAAAAAGTCGACGCGATTAAGGATTGGGAAAAACGCTTGAAGGGGAAAAAAAGGGCGGAAGAGAAACATGCTAAACGGCAGGAACAAGTTGAAGCGGCCGTCAAGGCGGCGCAGGAAGGTTATCTTTCTGGAAATGTATCGAAAACTACCCTTGAGTTTAACCGGATTGTTGGAGATCAGGGACTTGATGAGGCTCTCAAGTATTACGAGAGAATCGGAAAAAAGGATGAAAGAAGAGACGTTGAAGCACTCGTACGAAATCAACAAAATAAATTAAAAATTAAATTAACTGCCGCCTTAGCTGCCGCCAATGGGTATTACTTAAAAGGGAATTTGAATAACACAGTGGAAAGGTGTGAATTCATCCTCAATTATCACCCCGGCTGGAACGAAGTGTGGCATCTGGGATATCTGGCGCATGCGGATATAACGGATCATCTTTTTGTAAGCCGTGGCCCCCAAGCCGCCCGCCCGCACGCAGAAAAGTCACACTACTACGCAATTCTTTACGCAATCCATGCCCGCAAGAACACAACTGCCCAGCGCGGCCTCTCCATTTCGTACAGCATTCTGGGGGATATTTTACTGAAAGAGGGGAGCCTTACCGACGCACGCAGCCAGTATGAACAAAGCCTTAAAATTCTCAAGGAGTTAGCGGCCGCCGACAAGACCAATGTAGGTGCCCAGCGCGACCTCTCCGTTTTGTATGAAAGGCTGGGGAATATTTTCCTGCAAGAGGGGAAACTTACCGAGGCACGCAGCCAGTATGAACAAAGCCTCAAAATTCACAAGGAGTTAGCAGCCGCCGACAAGACCGATGCAGGTGACCAGCGCGGCCTCTCCATTTCGTACAACAATCTGGGGGATATTTTACTGCAAGAGGGGAACCTTACCGAGGCACGCAGCCAGTATGAACAAAGCCTTAAAATTGACAAGGAGTTAGTGGCCGCCGACAAGACCAATGCAAGTGCCCAGCGCGAACTCTCCATTTCGTACAGTAAGCTGGGGGATATTTTTCTGAAAGAGGAGAACCTTACCGAGGCACGCAGCCAGTATGAACAAAGCCTTAAAATTGACAAGGAG
>NZ_CALEMX010000402.1 GCF_937910335.1 uncultured Gimesia sp.
TGATTCGAGCCTGGATCGATTCCTGGCTCAACCCAAATGGGAAATATCGGATAAAAACGCAACGAACGCAGTGATTCACATTGTCCGATCCACCGAATCGCTTCGTCATCAATTTCCTGGTCACTTTCAGCAATCGTTAAAGTTTCGAGCGCCGGTAAGTCAATCAAATATTTGAGATCTTTAGAATCGAATTGGCAACCCTGAAGATTTGCACTACGAATCACAAATTTCTTATCGTATTTTTTGTTTCCTTTTTTAATCGCTCGTGCTGTTGATGTAACTCCTCCTACCGAATAGAGCCAGCGCGCTGCTGCCATCTCTTTCGCAAAATGCGGATCGAGTTCCGGAAGGATAATGTTGGGCGGCTCTGGTACTTTTGTTTTGCTTTCCGTTGGTTGTTTTGGATTATTTTGGCTGAATGTTTCCTTTCCACGCACTTTAATTTCGAGCAGTCTCTTACCATGCTTCTCTACAACGTAATTATATTTTTCCCAACCTTTAACAACAACACCACCTCTGGTTACAGAAACTTCGTGCGGACCTACATCCAGTTCGACGTGTCCCACCAATTTCCCATCGAATTTCACATGATGCTTGCCATCAATGGTCACCTCAGCTGTTGGATCATCCAGTTTAACTTCAACGGTTCGATCCCCTATTTTGAAGAAAATCGTGATCGCCGCTGCCAGAAACAAAATGGAAGCGCAAGCAGCCGCGGTAATCGCTTTCGTATGGGGCGGCCTGTTTTTGAATTTTTCGAACAGCGTCAGAGGTTGCTTCGGTTGCTTTGCCTTGCCTTCCTTCGGCGCCTCTCGCACTTTGGAAAAAGGTTGAGGATTCGCTGTCGCTGTTTTAGAGTTCTTTAAATATGCAGTTAATGCATCAACGACTTCCTGCATCGACTGATAGCGATCTTCTATTTTTTTTGCCATCATTTTCAGGCAGATCGCTTCCAGCTCCGGATCAACTCCCGGCTTTAACTCAGAAGGCGGGCCGGGCTCTTTTCCGAGGATTTGACCAATGATCACCACCACAGGCCCTTGAAAGGGAAGCTCACCACCAGTCAACAATTCGTACAGAATTACACCCAGGCTATAAATATCACTCTCACAACCAACTAAGTTGATATCGCCCGATACCTGCTCGGGAGACATATAGGCGGGAGTCCCCATCACCGTACCCACCATCGTTAAACGCGATGTCTCCTCTTTATTTAACTGGCGGGCTAAACCGAAATCCATGATCACCGGTTCTTTACCCTCATTCATCATGATATTCGCTGGCTTAAGATCCCGATGGATCACACCGTTCTGGTGTGCTGATTCCAGAGCCTGCGCCAGCTTGCGAATGACCACACCGATATTGCGCATCGACTTGATCTTACCCTGCTTGATAAAGCTGGATAATGGCAGTCCCTCGATGTAAGCCATGGCAATATAGTTGATTCCATCCAGACATCCGACGTCGTAGACACTGCAGATCCCACTATGCTCTAAGGTCGCCGCGGCGCGGGCCTCACGATAGAACCGCCCCATCAACTCTTCTGCATCTTCCGCTTCCGTGATCTTCGGAACCTTCAAAGCCACCCGACGATCCAGTTCCCTGTCATGAGCCAGATAGACTTCCCCCATGGCGCCTTGCCCTAGAATTTTTTCTATCTGGTAACGCCCGAATTGCCCCTCAAGCACCTGGCTACTATCAGTGCGTTTCTGGTTGCCCGGCTGTTCTGGATCAATCGCATCTACCGGCGTACCAAATGCCGCCGTTTCGCTATCCTCTTCAATACCGGAGGGAGTTAAGAGTTCCGAAGCCGTCGGTCCCGCCAGTTTTTCGATGAGATCCACATCCGCAAAATAGGCTTCCAGATCGGCTTGCAAGTGAGGATGGTCTGCCAGAAGTTGTTGCTTGTCGACACTCTCTCCCTGATCAATGCGCCGCATATAGCTGGCAATGATGGTTGCGAGATCGCCTTCTAACAACTGATCTTCTTGAAACATGGTTCGCCCTATGTATTTTTGTCGCAAAAATTCAACACAGAAATAGCATTTGAGATATCTTGGTTATTCCTCTTGCTTAAGTCGCTTTCGTATATTTTCGAGTCCGCGTTTGATCAAAGAAGCCACCGCCGTTTCGGAACGGTCAAAATGTTTTTCTAACTCAGCTAATGACCAGCCTTCCAAATGACGTAACCGCACTGCTTCTCGTTGGTCTTCGGGAATCGAAGCCATTACTTCAGCGAGACGCACAGCCTCTTCTGCCTGCATCACTCGCTGTGAAGGACTCAGTGTTTCCAGATGAAACAGGACCCCGTCATTTTCACCCGCTGCTACATCCCTTTCGTTTTTAATTGATCGTTTATCAGACCCGAGATGTTTTCGAATGGTATCCTGTATGTTTCGCTCATGAATTTTTCGTAACCAGGCTATAAACTGTGCTTCTTCTTTCCCGTCAAATTTCTCAAAGTTTTTTATCGCTGACAGATAGGTTTGCTGTACAAGATCCGAGTCATCGATTCGCGCCTGTAGTCGTCCATCCACGGCTCTTTGTGTTAATATTTTCAGATAGGGACGGTGTCGATCAAATAATTGTCCGATGGCATCCTGATTTCCTTTCAACGCTTCTTCAATCAGCGCTTGATATTCACGGTTCGACATTCTGGTATCCTGAGAGATCTCAAGGTGTTAAACAAAAACCACAGAGTCTCTCATTATGTACACGTGCATCACGTTTTTAAACAGATACCTGAGTAGAATTCCCTGCTACCCATTAGACAAAGCGTAATTTCAGACAAAACTTGGCGGTGAAATATCAGATATTTTCGAAAAAAGAACAGATTGCAGGCCGGCAGTATTCAGAACCGTCGCGCACTCAACACAATCGCAGTGTTTGCGAAAGCAGTTCAAACAACTGTTTCTGAACGGGTTCTATCGATTTTGAGAAATCGTAGCATGACTACATTCTCTGCTGCTTTGAGATAACACAGCCTGGAGATGACGCCACTTAGAGATTACTCCTTAATTTTCACTACAATCTTACCGCTGTTATCAGCCAGTTCATGCCAGGCATCCTTACCGCGCAGAAACAGTTTACCACTGGCAGGCGCTTGAAAGCCGCCCGATTCGCCCAGTTCGAATGCTTCACTCAGCCTGTATTCGTCATCCTCATTTTCAAACAGGACCACGCCCATGAGAGCCCCCTTACCACCGTCAGCTCCTTTCGCAGTCGTCGGCTCTGCTTCGCTGTCTGTTTTCCATTCCCCCTCTGTCGAAAACTGATATTCCTTGCCTTTCTCCACGACAACGCGGGATGCCTGCCAACCTTGATTGGCTTCAATTTTGGAACTCAGCGGACGAACAGAATTCGGTTTGCGGAACTTCGTTTTCCAGTCCCATTGACATAAATCACAGCGGTAACCCTGATCGAAATGTTTGAGGAAAAACAGATACTCAAACGAAATTTCGCGGGCCATCGATCCATACGTCTGATTAAACGAAACCGGTTTTTTCATCAATAAACCCAGACCCAGCGGGCGAAAGCGGGCCGAATAATTGGGATTCGTTGCCAGCAGATGGCACAATGCCCAGCGCCAGCTGTAATTCTGCCAGGAATCACCAGTCATGGAGCGGGCGTTGACAATCGTATTCAAACTTTGAGGCTCGCTGCTTTTGATATATCTCACAACATACTCGGGACAATCCACAGCGAGCGGCTGCCCTTTTTTGGGAAGTACCTTCCAGTTATGGCCCATCTCTGCCATGCCTTCGCTATACCAGACTGGTCCGTTACGCCCAAAATTCTGAGTACAATAAGCATGCACCGCTTCATGCTGCGGCGTTCCTCTGTCAGCCGTTGCATACACGATCGCGGTAGCGGCAATGAGCTGCTTTCCACGATACGAAGTGCGACCCATCGTCACGCCACCACCGTTGGCCACCGATTGCATACCCACGGGATGCAGACTTCCGGGAGGCCAGTTGGCAATATCTTTCACGACATAACACTCGATGACCTTGCGATTTGGACTGCCCCAATAAGTCGAAATAATGACCAGCATTTTTTCCAGTCGATCGAGTAAATCCTTCGCCTCTGCCGATGACAGGTCAGTATGAATCAGAAAATTTTTCGACCGATAATCAGCGGGCAATGTCGCCGATCGTGCATTCCTCACATTCTTCCTTTTGCCTTTTCCCTGCGCGTAAAGACCGGGAGCAAATCCTGCCGTCAGTAAGAAAACAGAGATGAAAACGCTGAAAATGAATGTTTTGCTGAAATCTGACTTCCTGTTCACAAACAATGATCCTTTCACGGTAGATAGCCCGGCTTCGTTTTCTCGGGAAATAATAGATTAAAAGAAGTCCCCTCTTATTCTATCAGAGTCCGCACACAAAACAATTTTGATGAGCGAAACACAAGAGTACACATCTCCAACCCTTGATATGCCGGCTGTTCCCCTTTAACCTAAAACAGAGACGTTAATAAAGAAGGTTTAGTTTATTGGTCCATTGCTCAATCGTTAAGAGGTCCTCTCGATGAAATATCTAACGCATTTTCGAACCGCTTTTCTACTAATACTGATTTCCTGTGTACAGATCTTAGAGCCAAATCAGTGTAGCGCTGAAGAAACACTCTGGAAAGCCGGCTCCGCCAGCGTTGTAATTACTCCCGAAGAAAACCTCTGGATGGCCGGTTATGGAGGACGCACAGAGCCCGCAAATGGCAAAATACATGATCTCTGGCTCAAAGTTTTGGTAATTGAAGCCAGCGATGGACATCGTGGCGTCATTGTTTCCACAGACACGTTGGGAATTCCCCAAACGATTTACAACAATACCTGTGCAGCACTCAAAGAAAAATTTAATCTCGAGCGCAGTCAGATCATGCTGAACAGCTCCCATACGCATTGTGGTCCCGTCTTGCGTGGCGCCCTGCACGATATCTATCCGCTGAAAGAAAATCACCTCAAACAGATTGCAAAATATTCAGATCAACTCGAACAAAAACTG
Source organism: uncultured Gimesia sp. (assembly GCF_937910335.1). Lineage (GTDB taxonomy): Bacteria > Planctomycetota > Planctomycetia > Planctomycetales > Planctomycetaceae > Gimesia. Next base: position 5,004 of record NZ_CALEMX010000402.1, read on the forward strand.
GTCAACGCCGTCGAAACAGCAATCAAAAATCTGGAACCCTCCACACTCTGGTCAGGACAGGGATTCACAAGCTTTGCCGTCAACCGCCGAAACAATAAAGAAGCAGAAGTTCCCAAAATCAGACTGGCCAACGAATTAAAAGGACCAGTCGACCATTCCGTTCCCATATTAGCCGTCAAAGATAAAGACGGCAAACTGAAAACCATTGTCTTCGGATATGCCTGCCACAACACCACCGTGGGAATTCAGCAATGGTGCGGCGATTATGCAGGCTTCGCGCAATATGATCTGGAAGCGATGTTTCCAGGAGTCACCGCCATGTTTTACATCGGCTGCGGTGCGGATCAGAATCCAATACCACGTAGAACACTCGAACTGGCGAAATCTTACGGTTCTAGACTGGCACACGCGGTCGCTGATACCGTTCGTCTGCCGCTCGTGGAACTGGACCCCGAACTGAAAACCTCAATTGAAATCTTCGACGTCAAGCTGGGCCAAGTTCCCACAAAAGAAGAGCTGGAAACACTCGCCGCCGGTAACCCGAATAACTATCGGGTTCGTTGGGGCACCAGACTGCTCAAACAACTCAACTCGGGAAAACCCTTCATTACCTCGTATCCGTTTCCTGTCGAAGTCTGGAGACTCGGCAAGAAACAGCTTTGGATCACAATTGGCGGCGAAGTCGTCGTTGATTATGCACTCGCAATGAAAAAAGATTATGGCCCCGACACTTGGATTGCCGGCTATTCGAATGATGTAATGGCATACACGCCTTCTGTGAGAGTCCTCAAAGAAGGCGGTTACGAAGGAGCCACATCGATGGCCGTCTACGGAATGCCTGCATACCGCTGGCATGAAGAAATCGAAGATAAGATCGTCGAAAGTGCCAGACGACAGGTGAAAAAGGTCCGCAATGGAAAATAGAGCCTGCCTGCGTTAGAATGGGACCTTTCCCATCCAATATTCACGGATGAAGACCAGCTTCCAGAGATGTTTTACGTTTTTGGCAGCCCAGCCGTTTGTCGATCAGGATACGACTCCCTAGAATACAGCATATTCCGATCTCAAACGTGACGAAAACCAGACAGGTGCTCCCGTAGCAACCTGAAATCATTTATTGACCCATTTATAGTAGTACTGAGGAGAGATTAATGGCTTCCGGAAATCCTTTTGGCGCGGAAGGTCAACTAAAGACAGCCAGTGGTGAGTTCACTTATTACCGCTTACAGAAACTGATTGATGATGGCATCGGTGATATTGAAACACTTCCCTACTCGATTCGTGTGCTCCTGGAATCCTGTCTGCGAAATGTAGATGGTTTCGTGGTCAACGAAGCCGACGTCAACAATCTGGCCAACTGGAGCGCGGAATCTCCCAACCCGGTAGAAATCCCCTTCAAACCAGGTCGTGTCGTACTGCAGGACTTCACAGGCGTGCCCGCCGTCGTTGATCTTGCAGCACTCAGAAGTGCCATGGTTCGCCTGGGCG
>NZ_CALEMX010000403.1 GCF_937910335.1 uncultured Gimesia sp.
CTGTAATGATCTATCCGATCCAGTCGATACTCACCTGGAACATGATGTGTTTGTGCACATTGGCGCTGGTTACTATTACACAGAACGAAAACAGTTCATGGCATCCGCCAATCCCGTCGTGCGCACACGACCCACAATCCCCCTCGGTTACGGCACCTCTTGCTGGGACTTTGGCTGGGTCATGCCACGTACTGACGGGCATCTGGCTCGCTGGATCTGCAATCCCTATACCTTACAGTTCGAAAAATCGTCCGCAAGACATGCAATGCGGTGGTTCGTCAGCCGCTAAGACCTGAAACACATATTAGCAGATCTACTCTGATACTACTTTGCAATCTTCGCGAAGTCTTTCACTAGAGCCCGTCCAATCACCCCACTGTTCTTCGATTTGTCCTTGCAAGGATCCTTCACTTCACCGGTACGATGATAGCCGTGATAAAACATCCACACCTGACCGTTCTCTTCACGCAATGTGGGTGCGAATAACCCTGTCGCGTGACATTTCGAACTCTCTAATCCTGAGTCATGCCATTTGACTCCATTGTTTTCAAAAATGAGTGGATGCCAGTTGGTGAAGTCACCCGCCGCGCTTCCATCGGGCGTTCTCGATTCAGTAATCCAGAGCCCTTGCTTACGAAGGTCCTGTTGATTGTAAAGGAACCCGGCGAAGTAGTACCTTCCATTCTTGACAAACACATCAAGCGAGAACGGCCCCGTTTTCACAAATTGATTAGTAAACGGAACTTTATGAGTCAGCCGTTTCTTATTAGCCCAGGAAACCCCATCTTTACTTGTCAGATGGACAATGGATACACCGCCGTCCTTTGGTTTGCTGACAGCCTGATACCACATATGCCAGACGCCATCTGCACCGCCTCTCCCGGGACCTGCTTCGTAGTAAACCGACTGATCGCCTATAAAACTGGAACCGTTGATCTTCTCCCACTTTTCTGTACCAGTTGCTATGGGATCACTGTGCTTAACCCATTGACGTCGCTCATCACTCCATTCTGCAAACCCGATCTGATAGTGCTTCTGCCCATTTTTCTGCACCGGCCAGCCCACATAATATAAACGGCCTACATACTTTTTGAGTGTGGCATCATATCCGAAAACGTATTTGGTGGTCTCAATCGTACGATCATCCCAGGACCCTTTTGGTCCTGGCGAAATCACAGGATTTGGTAGAACAGTCCACTTACCGGGTGCAGCACTAAGGGGTACACCGGGAGGTAGGTTCGCAGCCAGAACATGTATTGGCAATCCCTTCTCAAAATCAAGTTGAATCGAATTAAAGAACATCCACCAGCGATTACCAAATTTGACAAGCTCCGGGTCAGAAGCCACTACCCATCCCTTTGGTAAATCCTCATTTGAAATCACAACCTGCTCATCGACGGCCAATTCTTTTTCGAAAACTTCAGCAGAAGCTTCGGAAGAATTCCACGCCAGCGAAGTCACAATAGCCAGAATCGCAAAATGACTGTGACCATTCATTTGAAAACCTTTCGAGATTGGTTGATCTGGAAATTTCCCAGCGGCCCTGTTGGGCCCCGTCCTCAAAGGGATTCGCTACTCGACTCCCATTCTTAACATATATTTCATATGATACGAAATATTATAAATATTCTTCCAAGTTAACTCAGAGAATGATATTGGGGCCACTCACGAAAACGCTTCCCATCATTGAAACCAAGAAATATATAACACTCACTTCATATTGATTGCAAAGACTTCTGCATTATCTAAATGCAATCGCAGCATATACTTTCCAGGTGGAAGCTGGCTAATGTCGCTCTGCTTCCACTTCACCTGATGCTGGAACGAGTCTTTCGAGATAACGACTGCATCCTCTTTGGAAAACCCACGCATCCGATAGCCATCTGCGTTCAGTACCTCAACACGTAACTCACCCTCGGTCGCGTCTGCGTTGACTGAGATCTGCTTAATCCCTTTAAAACTCATCGGTTTGAGTGTAATCTGACCGATGTTCTGTAGTGGCTTTTTGAGTGTCGATTGCGCGCTGAGCTTAACAGGTCGAATCCCGGCAAAACGATCCAGCCTGATACTGGCGAATCCGACACCACTTTGCTGAGTTTCACTGGTCAGTTTTTGCCCTCCACCAATCGTACCGCTATTATAGCCGCCATAATAAAAGCGGATTTCGTTTTCGAGAAACACAGGTGTCGAATTGGTAAATATACCGCCGTTCGAAAAATCCTGCTCGCTACTTGCAATAAAGCGTTGCTCACGAAATGGGCGATCCCAACGTACTCCATCGCGACTGATCATCAATTCAATATGCATCGCATCTGCTTTACTGCCCGTTGCTTCACCCCGCGAACTGAGAATCTGATTGAGACAGAAGTAACAGCCTTTATAGTAAAATACCGGCGAAGTATGAAACTCTGTGTTGGGCTGATCGATATCATCAGGGGCGGAAACCAATTGCGGCTTTGACCATGTAACAAAATCTTCACTTTCGGTACGCGCCATGGCGTGCTTCCACGCCAAACCACCAGCCGGTCCTTGTATCCATGATTTTCCATAAGCGACGTACAACCCGTGATTATGGTCATAGAAAACATCAGCAGCATCAGACATCGATAGCGGAATTGCCCAGGTCTTGCGGAGAAAGTTCTTGTTTTTGTCCCAACGTTCGTTATAAGGGATTTCATCGTTAAACAACGGCTGTAAGCCTCGACCACCGTAGGCTGTTTTATTTAACGGATTCTTCTGAGACTTAGTCCAAAGGATCCCATTTGGTGAGAACGCCGCAAAGAATCCAGGCCACTCTTTCCCATTTTCATCTTTACCAAAATCGGTATAGAGCATCTTGTAGCGTTTGGCAGAATCAGATTCGGCTGGATCGTACAATACCGAATTTGCATACCGGTCGCCATAACCCCCATCGCCAGTCAGAACGATGTTCGTCTCCTTAAAATGTCCCGACCAGGGTTTTCGGTCTGTTTTGAAATCATGAATGCCTAACTTGGGTTTTGTGAAGTGGATTCCATCATCAGATTCAGCATAACAGACAACACATTTATGAGACTTTCTGTCATCGCGTCCCCCCGCATACGCCTGATACCACAGTTGAAATTTACCAGTTTTCGGATTTTCACAGATGCTCGTCCATCCGATCGCCATCTCCCAGGGCTGATCTTCTCTAACGATGGGGTTCGTTGGATTCAGCTCCGCAGGATGAAACAGGCGCTTCGTTCCCGCTCGATACAAAACGTGATGGTCATCAATAAAAAGGATATGACGAGATATCTTTTTGGCTGACTTCGGTTTTGGATTTGGTATATGACTTTGAATCCATTCTGCCGCCATCCTGCTGGCACCGCGCGGTGTAGTATGCCCGCGTGGCTCTGGCATGATATGCAGTTGTACTCGACTGGGTAACTTCTTCATACGCGACGCTTCAGTGATACGATGTGCAACTTCATAGGCAGCGCGAGTACTTACACGCTCGTCCTGGTCTCCAATGATAATCCACACAGGACGCCCGGCTAGATTCTCCGCCTGCTCTGCCAGGCTCAGTTTTTTTACCAGCGGATGATCCTTCGTTTTAAGAAATTCACTGAGTGCCGCCAAATCAGTGACGGGTGCAAACCCCAAAGCACACTTCACACGTTTATCAAAAGCAGCGAAGTGAATGGCCAGAAATCCTCCGCGTGACGTTCCACAAGACACAATGCGTTCGGGATCGGCAACTCCCGTTTTAATGAGATGATCGAGTACACTTGAGAGTCGTTTATTGCTCTCAATAACGAAGTCCTCATCCTTGGCGGCCCGATAACTCCACCCGCCCAATCCACACGGTTGCCCCTTAGGACACTGCTCACCATGACAAGGAATATCGATCGAGACAGTAAGATAACCGAATTCTGCAAGTTCATTTCCACACTGTCGGAAGTAGGCAGAGCTAAGAATACTATCAATAGTCCCTCCTAAAGCAAACAGGATTGGAGCCGGCTTCGTCGTTGTTTTCCCCCAGATACCGTACTTGACACCCTCAGGCGTCTCAAATCGTTTAATTTCGGAATCCGCAGCCTGCAAACGAGATGCGCTAACGAGTAATAAAAAAGAACATAATATCGCTGCAAGGATACTCGCTCTGCGCTGTTGACTATTCGTCAGTGGGCTAAACACAATCATCATATTCCTTGCCTCGTAAGAGAAGATAGTTCGGTTTCAGTTGTGTTTGATGAGTCCAGCGGGACCGGGATGACATATAGTGGATCGCCAGTCCGCGCCTGGAATTCTGAGTTTGATTTGGTCCGGATCGATGCAGTAGCATACTATGGTGGAATGAACAGCTACCGGCTTTCAATTCAATGGGAACCTCAAGCTGACTATCAATCTGAGAATCTCGCACCTGCATATCAACTCGATCTCCGATATCCCAGGCTTGATCATGGTCAAGCAATTCTCCACGATGGCTTCCAGGGATCACCCACAGGCAACCGTTATCCAGAGTCACATCGTCGAGTGCAGTCCAGCAGGTCACAAGTTCTCTTGGTTCAATCGTAAAGTAAGCAGAATCCTGATGGTATGGTTTTTCAATCCCTCCAGGTGGCTTCATGAAACATTGGCTTCCAAACAATTTGATATCCGGCCCGATCAGTTCAGAAACGATGTCGAGAATTCGTGGATTTATTGCGTGATCCATAAAAACTTTTTCGTTCTCGACACAGCGGTTGATTTTACGAATCGTCGATGAATCACGCACCCCCTGAGAGCCAGGTTCGTACTCAATTTGATCTGCGGGAAATGTAGTGACGCGACCTTCAGCAATCTCATTTATCTTGAGACGTAGCCGATCCAGCTCAACTTTCGAGATCAGATTATTGACTGTAAGAAATCCATCACGTTCGTATTGAGAGACATCTGACTTATTGACAATTGACATTCACTCTCTCCTGTTTTTCCAACTGTAGTGGCCTGCCTCGTATCTGTTCATTTCAAAGTATCATTTTATAATATCATTTTAAAGGGCCATGGAGTCACAGATCACATCGATATTTTCGTTTATTAAGAGAACAATATTCCATCGAAAAGCATACGATAACATTGCCGCCTCTTCACCTGCCGTGTATGATCGAATTGATTGTTCGCATGCGCGATCGCCTCTTTATCCTTCCGAGAAACGTTCAGGGAAATTATGACCATACTCCGTTTCACTTTTCTCATCGTCTTCACATTAACGCTTTTCTGCCTGCTTCCACTGGACGCTTCGGCTCAGAATAACAACGCGGCATCACCACCATGGGCTATCTTAAAAAAGGCACCCGACCAGAATCCACTTCCGGGTACAAAAAAATTAACCGACACCAGCGATCTCAGTTCAAAAATGATCGCCGGTATCGATCGGTTTCTACTCAAGAAAATTTCACAAGCGGCAATGGAACGCGCAAAAGTCTGGAGTCGAGACCTATCCTCTCCCGAGGCTTACACGCGTTCTATTGCAAGTAACAGAAAAGA
>NZ_CALEMX010000404.1 GCF_937910335.1 uncultured Gimesia sp.
CTTATGTTCAAAGTGGTGCGGATCGGGCAGAGAATTTACCCATCTTAATCGATTGTTCGGCCAGCATGGCGGCTACCGATCCTGAAACAAATAAAACACGCCTGGAACTTGCCAAAGAGCGAGTCACCGAATTAATCGATAATTTACTTCCCAATCAGCGAGTTTCATTAGTTGCTGTCAGTTCGACGGCACGCCGTTTGACAGCATTTACTGACAATCAGAGAGTCTTAAAACAATCACTTGCAGAATTAACTGTTGATGATGTTCCCAGTAAGCTGGAAGACGCTTTGAGAATGACTCAAGCACTTTCCAGAACAGAAACGATAAAGACGGTACTTTTTTATTCCGATGGCAATTTTCCCAAGGAAGTGAATTTTGATCTTCCCTTTGAGTTAAATTACCAGAAGCTGCCTCCCGCTGGTTCTAATATTGGAATCACCTCATTTAATGCACGAAAAAGTCAAACTGGTAACTGGGATGTGTTTATTCGCATTGCTAATTCCTTAAAATCTGAGAATCCGGCTAGCATCGAATTACTACAGGATGGGCAGAGTATTGCCAAAGAAGAAGTTGTTTTAGGACAAAGCGATTCTCAGCGGATCGAATTTTCCATCAACACGGATAGTGGATCTAAACTGGAAGCCGTTTTGACTCCCGGCTCATTTGATAGTTTAGAGTCAGATAATCGTGCCTATCTGACAATTCCCCGGTCCCGGTCTTTGTTAGTTTATATTAGCGATAGTCTTGCGAGTTATCGGTATGCTCTTGCAGATGATGAAAACCTGGAATTGTATCCGGAACAAAATGAGACAGTCGGTCCTGCTGAATACGATTTGATCATTTCTTCATCCGAAAACAGTTTGGAGAAACCGGCACTTGTAAAACTGGGAGTCGGGTTTATTCCCGAGGATCTTATCAAATACATATCGCTCGAAACAAATTTAACAGATGTGGTTGACTGGAATCGTAGTTCTGCATTATTGCGACATGTTGAATTAAATGATGTGCAGATCACAGAGCAACCCGTCTGGAAAGAGAATTCCGGTGTCGAGGATCTAGAAGGCCTGGGTTATGAAGTATTAGTCCACGGTCGAGGAGGTCCGCTTTTATTACAAAAAAGAAAATCGGGGGATCTGGAGTTTTACTTTCTATTTAATACAGATCGTTCAACGATGCCTTATCGGATTGGTTTTCCAATCATGGTTTCGAATTTGATACAACTTACTTTACAGGAAGCCGGGATTGCTGAGGTGCAAGCTTCCGCGACTCCCATTTTACCAGCGGTAGAATATCTGCCTGATGCAACGTATCAAATTCAAACACCCAGTGGTAAGAAATTTAACACCGAAAGCAACAAGAATGGAGTGGTCTCTGGTATTGGTGCCTTGCATGTAGGAAGATATTTCATAACTGGTGAAGGTGCTGATTCTGATGAAATCAGTGTTAGTTTATTGAACCCATTAGAAACATCTCTCGTTACCATTGATGAAATTCAGTTTAGCGAAGTGCCTGTAACCGCAGCGCAATCACAAATCGACAGTGATAAACCTCTTTGGAGCGAATTCGCATTGATTGCATTTGTTTTGCTTTTAGTGGAATGGTGGTATTTTCAACGTCGTCCGGCTGGGATTCCTACATAAAAGATGAACGAAAGACTGGGTTTATGACTCGGAGAATTCTACTTTACCTGGGCTTCTATTTGGTAATTATGCCTGGTGTTGTCTCCGCACAGTCAATTCCGATGACCGTCGATCTTTATCAACCGACGCAATTCCCCAAGAGCGATGGACCTGTCTCTTTTGTCTGGCAATGTTCGGTTTCTACATCCGGATTATTAGAAGGTCATTTTTTTGTGTCAGCGCATGACGGTAACGAAAAATATGGCCAATTCAGGTCACATGATGTTGCTTTGCATTCAGGATTTCATGAAATTCCGATGGTTCTGCCACCATTTAATGTCAATAATCCGTATGGAGAACTCAAACTAAAGCTCAGTTTTGTTACCAAAAACAACCGTTATGATTTTAAGAAAGAATATTCATTACATGTAGGTCGTCGTTTTCAGCGGACGTTTGCTGTCGGTGTCTGTGATCCATTTGATGTTCAATTATCGTCGAATATTAAAAAGTTCTTAGATAAGTTGAAATTTGAAGCAATTAGCCCTGAGGAACCAATTGCACTTGATCAAGATTTAATCAATTCCTATTTTCCCAATCGAAATTTATTCAATAATCAGAAGATTTCATTAGATGTCAACACTGTTTCCATTCATATACCCCCTCCGGAATTTCCACAATTACCGATAGGCTGTCATCAGTATGATTTACTGGTAATTACGGCACGCGGATTGAATCGATTAGAATCGCGCCATTTAAAAGCAATTCACCAATGGGTTCGGTCTGGAGGAAGCCTCTGTGTCATTGCCGGCTTGACTCCCGGTCAGCTTCCGCTTCAGTTTTTAAACGACCTGATTGGTAAGAAGACTGACACCCCTTTTCTCATTAATTCAGAAGGTAATCTCGAATTCGATCAGGAAAAGCAGATCTGGTTTCAACGAACGGGTTGGGGAAGAGCAGTGGTCGTGCTCGAGGATGCTCTGGATGAAAATTTGCTTTCTTCAAATGAAATGAGTCGGATTCCATTTTTTTTATGGAAATTAAAAGAGTCGCAGAAAGTCTATTATCAAAAAGAGGATAAGTGGGATCATCATACTTTGGTGGAGTCATTTCTTAAAACACAAAAACAGACAAACTACAACAACTTGAATGCTTATTCGATCAACGAAATGCTCAGCTTAAATTATCGGCCAATCTTCACTGGCGGGGCAGTTGTTACCAGCTTAATGCCTGCAGAAATGCGTGTTGTGCCTTCCTGGATTATTATGGCAGTCTTGCTGGGATATGTACTGATTATTGGGCCGGGAGAATATTTCATCTTAGGCAAACTCAGAATACGTCGTTTTACCTGGATTACATTTCCCTTAATCTCGATTGGTTTTGCTCTGATTGCATTTATACTCTCTGACTATTTCATGCAGACTTCCTATGAACGGAAAACTCTCGTTATTTATGATCTGGATGCACAAGGGGACCCGGTTAAAGAGAATAAGATTGAATTGATATTTACCGGCTCATATCAGCAAATTGAAACAAAGATCAAATCCGGGTTATTCACTCCCATTAATCATACTGAATTGGGGATGATCCCAAATTATAATATGTACGTCCGGAACATGAGTACTGCGTTAGTTAGCCCTCCTTTTTATTCAGGGTCAATCCCCACTCAATATTCAGTTTTTCAATTGATGCCGCAATGGACTCCCCAACTGAATCGTATCATTAATAATTATCCGGAAGAATTACCGACCTCGTTTGACTGGTCTACAATTCGTGTTGAACAACTGAACTCTGGTTTGGGAAGACAGAAAATTAATAAACAAATTAAGATCGCTCTTGGTAACCGGGCACAGTTATTGATCTATAAAGGGGTTTCAAATGGTCAAGTAAAACGATTTCCCCTTTATCAACCCGATGATCATCACCCAAGTCAGATTCGAAATTCGAAGGCATACGCATTATTGAACCCAGCGTTTCATAATTATCAAAGATACGCTGGTCAACAACAAGTACAACATAGTTTTATGGACGATATCTGTGTTCGTAATCAGATGGGGCTTTTTCAGATTATTTCACAGACATCACCCTCTGGTGGTAATAATTATGAAGACCTGAGTATTCTGGATCCTTCCGATCCAAAGCAATGGTTGGTTGTCGTTTATGTTCCCGGTAAAGATCAGGACACAATCTATCGTCAGTTTTTTGTTGCAGATAATGAAACTAACTCTTCTAAGACTCTAAAATGAAAAGATGACAGATTCTGATGAGCACGCAACCTCCAATGGTGGAAGTAAAAAATCTGTGGGTACGTTACGGAAAATATGAAGCTGTCAAAGGCATTTCTTTTTCGATACCTAAGGGTGAAGTATTTGGTTTTATCGGCCCAAATGGAGCTGGAAAATCTTCCACGATCAAAGTTCTGGCAACGTTACAACGAGACTATCAATGTGACACGGTCAAGATAAATGGTATTTCAGTAAACAAGGCCCCTCATCTGATCAGAGAAATGATTGGGTATATGCCCGATTTTTTCGGTGTTTACGAAGATTTAACCGCCCGGGAATATCTACATTTTTTTGCAGCCGCTTATCGTATTAATCGCAAGAAACGAAAAGCCATCGTGAACGATGTTTTGGAGCTGACTGATTTAACAGGAAAAATTGATGCTCCCGTCGATTCGTTGTCTCGAGGTATGAAACAACGTTTGGCATTGGCACGTGTCCTGCTGCATGATCCTGATTTGTTATTACTCGATGAACCAGCCAGCGGACTGGACCCCCGCGCCCGAATAGAAGTGCGCGAGCTATTGGTTGCGTTAAAGGAAATGGGGAAAACGATTATCATCTCCAGTCATATTCTTCACGAACTGTCACAACTCTGTACCAGTATCGGAATCATTGAAGCGGGAGAATTTGTAACCCAAGGATCTCTCGATCATATCTATAAGCGTTTGGAACTCAGTCGCGTTGTGCATGTCCAAATTGTCGGCGAAATGAATGGAGTCTGTGAAAAGATCGAAGCAATGCCAGGTGTGAAATCAGTCACTGTTCAGGTAGATCGGCTGGCGATTCAACTACAGGAAGATCAATTGGCAGTTGAAGATTTACATGCAAAACTTGCTGCTATGGGTGTAAAAATTCGAATGTTTCAGGCGGAAGCCATGGACATGGAAACGGTGTTCATGAAACTGACGGAAGGGAAAACCGCATGAAATTGAAACGGTTTCAAATCAGTTTGCCCTTGCTGAGCAAAGAATTAACCGAGATGGCTAATCGTCGGCGGACTTATATTATCCGAACGATTTATGCACTGCTGTTTCTGGGTTGTGTCGGTTATATTAGTCTCGACCAGATATCCGGCCTTCAAAATAACCCATTGGCGATACTCGGACGCGGACGTCAAATCTTTGAATCAATGATCTATTTACAATTCACCGCGATCTATTTATTCCTGCCAGCAATCACCTGTAGCGTGATAACACAGGAAAAAGAGCACAATAGTCTGGGGCTCCTATTAATTACGCGATTGAGTCCTTCCACGATCATCCTGGAAAAGTACCTGGGACGATTGATCACCATGGTTACATTTTTGATGCTGGGACTTCCGATTTTAGCATTTGCTTATTCATTGGGGGGCGTTTCACCGGCCATGTTTATAAATGGACTCTGGTTGCTAGTGCTCACGATGTTCCAGGTGGCAGCACTTGGCGTATTGTGTTCGAGTTTCTTTCGCACGACCGTATCCGCATTTATTGCCACATATGTATTTGGTTTTTTGATGATATTCGGACCAGCTATTTCGTATGAAATGAATCTATTCTATTTTCGCGATTTTCTTGATCTGATTACCATTCAATTGCAAGGCATCAATTTTAACGCCAATACTCAGAGCATTGGCTCTTGGGGTCTTATTGCCAATTTTCTACAAAACCTGCCGATCTGGTCAAATATTGTACCCAGAAATGGAGAGCTTAGTTTTGTATTGTTTTCACCTTATTGGTTTGATCGTTTTTCCAGGGGAATTGGATTCTCCGCGTTGGGCAGCACAGTTATTTACAGTATTCCGACCATTCTCAGTATCTCTGTATTTTTACTTTTCGCTCATTACTTTCTGGTGCGTCGTGCTTTTCTTCCTTCGCGAAATTATTTATTGAATCTCTTCAAATCATTAGATAGCATATTTTCTAAAATCAATCAAAACCGGGTTACACGTGGAATCGTTCTCGTAAAAGAACAGATTCAACTTCCTGAAAACAAGCCGATTGCCTGGCGTGAAACATCAAAAAAATCGCTGGGAACTGTCCGCTATCTATTTCGAATTCTGATAACACTCGAAATTCCCGTACTTTTCTTGTGTTTATTTATTGCATCCAGTAGCCCTGAGGCCGTTGTTCCAGGTGCGGTCATGTTACTCTGGTTCATCTGGGGACTGGTAGTATTGCTGTTAGCTGTTTCGGCAACCAGTCTGATCTCCGGTGAACGCTCTCATGAAACATTGGATGTTTTACTGACAACACCACTATCCGGAAAAGACATTCTGGCGCAGAAAATTGCTGGTGTGCGACGTTTATCTCTGGCTTTATTAGTTCCTTTACTGACGATTGTGTTATTCGAAGCCTGGTGGAAATGGGAGTACGCCCAGATCAGTCCACACAATCGCAATCCATATAAATTGGAGTGGTTCCCGTATTTGGTTGGATCATTACTTACAATTGGGATTTATCTACCGATGTTAATCTGGCTGTTTTGCTGGATAGGCATGAAAGTGAAATCACAAACGAAAGCAATTCTTTCCGCATTAGGAGTGATCGTTCTCTGGTGCATTCTCCCATTCATTTTAATATTCCCGGTTTTAATACTGAATCCTTCTTTTAATGAAGAGTCTGTCATTTATGGTTTATTTCTCAGTCCCGCATCGTATATCGTAATTAATGAAATAGCCGAATTTCAAGATTTTGGTACGATATGGGGTCCTTTGATTATTAATACTTTCATTTATGGTGGCTGTTATTTACTGTTCCGCTATCAGTGTCATATGCATATCGATAAAAATCTTGGTCGTTTAGACAGCAAGGGGAATTTCATAGACCGAACGACGCTGTTCCCTGCAGGTAAACAATCTCTTTTGAGTCCAGATCAATGAAATATCTGTTTGATACGATGAAATCCGCAAGCATATCTTGTCGACAAATGTTGCTGACTGGCTGTGCCGGAATGTTGCTTCTTTTACCAGGTACTCTTTATGCCATGGATATTGAAGAAGCCATCTGGGGATTTACTAATCAACGTCCGACTGGGCAATGTATTCCACTTTCTCTGTTACTGAGCAATAATACTCCCGAAACATTTGATGAACTGGTTCAATTGAATCGCCTGCAATACAACGGCACCAAAGTTGGCGCTCCGCTCTACCGCAGAGTATTTCTTGCCCCTTATACCTCTCAATGGGTGCAGTTCTATCCCTATATAATTGATAAGCAGCAGGAAAACTGGTCCCTTAACTGGGGGGCCTGGTAATCTTTACAGCCGTCGTGTCAACAAGACTGGCAGAAACTCTGACAACATAGAGAAGGATGATGCGAATAACTCGTGTGTTATTCTCGTTGATGGAAATGCTTTATCGCAAGGTGGAAGTCATTTCAAAAAGTTCCGCGATGAACTCTTCCCACCGTCTGTCACTGCTACCGATTCATTGGATGAAATTATCCTGGACCACGTCCCACGTTGGGATGCAGCACGCAGGAATTCATTTATGGATTGGCTCTATCGCGGTGGCATATTGCATCTGCTGCCCGATGCATCTGGCACGAACTTACAGTTTGCGACGAACATGTCTGCGATTAATGCCCCTTTTGATCACTTCCGTATTGGGGCTGGGTTAATTATTCGTCATTCCGGTCAACTTAAAGAGTTGAATAAAAAGCGATTGTTGTCAAGAAAACAGGAAGTTCAAATTGCCGAGTTATCTGCTGTTGGTGCTACTGTCCCCATCCCTGAAACTGTTAAAAGACCAGAAAATACTTATAATCACCGTGTATTTGATAACTTTAATTCCTATTTACTTTATCAGCTTTCAGAACTGACACACCCTGACCATAACTGGACGATGATCTATTTAATGACAGGAGCGTATCTGCTTATGATATTTCCTGGCTGCTACTTTTTTCATAAGAAACAAAAGGGGTATCGCAATTCATTACTCTTTATTCTAGTGACAGTCGCATTCTTCAGTGCCATGTTTTGGAGTGTTGGCAAACGAGGCTATGGCGAAACAACAACACTAAATAGTTTGGTTATTGCACGTCCACTTAATGGTGATCATTATGATTTAACTTATTGCGTCAATGCGTTTGTTACCGATGGCGCTGACTATCAGTTTACAGCAAATGGCGAAGGCGTCATCTACACATCCGCTCAAGAATTGGAAAAAGTTAAGGGGGCAATCATGAATGGTGTTGATGGAAGTTTTCATGCGGATATTCCTCCATTTTCTGCTCGCAGTTTCATGTGTCGTATTAAATCGCCCTATCCGAAACCTGAAATGAAATTACTCGAATATCAGATCGATAAAAACTCGAAATTAAAAACGCTGAAAATCAAGATGAACTCCGCATTACCAAAGAATACGTCGATTATTCAAGTTCTCTATAATCGTGTTTTATACGATCTAAAACAGACGCAGGAGAAAGGCGCCGTTATTCTGGAATTGGGAAATCGCTCAACGCCACTTTCCGCATGGAAATCCATATTAGAATCAGATGCAAGTTATAACCGCCGATTTGGATATCGCGATGAAGAAACAGATACTCCTAAAGTCTATGCCAGTCTGTATAAAAGACTGGTTATGAAAAATCTGAATCTAAATCGACCAGATCAAGTCAGGACTTTCGATAGCGATCGATCACGTATCAAACTTTTCTTTTACAGTGATATTCCCGATGAATTTAAATTGAAGACGGATGTCGATGGTATACAACAGGGACGGACACTGTTTGTAAATGAAATTGCATTACACCCAAATATGAATGACTTGCCAAATGAATGAATTGCTTTCTGACATGCCTATATTCGATGATGAAGGTGTTAAACCTGTAATTGATATAAAAAATGTGTCACACGCTTTTAAAGGCCATCGGGCGCTGCAAGGGATCAGTTTTAAGGTTCATCCGCAATCTCTGCATGGGTTTGTTGGCCCTAATGGTGCTGGGAAGACGACTACTCTGAAAATTATATGCACCTTGTTGCGACCACAGGCTGGAAAAGTCGAAGTGTTTGGGAATAACGTGCTGACCGGCGTTAAAGAGATACGTAAACGAATCGGATTTATGCCTGACCACTTCAGTACCTATCGACAAATGACTGTTTTTGAGTATCTGGATTTCTTCGGCGCAGCATATGGTTTGGGGCTGGAACAACGCGACCAGGTGATCAATGATGTGCTGACGCTGACTGATATGGATGGTCGTAAGGATTCACTGATTAGTGGGTTGTCGCGTGGTATGCAGCAACGTGTAAGTTTGGCCCGCGTTTTAGTCAATGACCCTGATTTATTATTGCTTGACGAACCTGCTTCCGGCCTGGACCCACGCGCACGAATTGAGCTTATGGAAATACTTCAAGAATTAAAGCGTATGGGGAAAACTATTTTCATAAGTTCGCATATTCTAAGTGAGCTAGCAGAACTATGTGACAGCGTGACGATTATCGATCGCGGATTAATAAAATATAGTGGTACGATGGATGGGTTATTAACACACGAACAAGAGCATCCCACATATAAGATTGTTTTGGTATCAGAAGTGGAAGGACTTGTCGAATCGCTATCGAACGAATCGGGAATTCTTAACGTCGAAAAAACAGAGAAAGCTCGTGAGTTACGCGTTTCTTTTGATGCAACACTAACAAATACCAGTAAGCTATTATCAAAAATCATCGATTTGCAAGGAGTAATAGAGTCATTCCAAAAAGATAAGAAGCATCTGAATCAGGCATTCCTGGATTTAACCGAACAGGGAGTGCGTTAATGTTTCAAGGAATGTTTGCACTTTTTCATCGGGCATTAAATGTCGATTTTCGTTTGACGCAGACGCATTTATTTCGGTTCCTGTTCGCGGTGATGATCCTGTTTAGTTTAATGATGGCGCATACAACCAGTCGATTCATGACTGCAGCGGGGCTAGTTTTTTTTACGCAAATCATCTATCTCAACTTTGTCTTTATTTTGATGGCAGGTGTCAGTTTTTTTGCCACGGCAATCACAGAGGAAAAAGAAGAACAGACGATCGGTTTGCTCTTGATGGCGGGGGTGAATCCCATCTCTCTCTTGCTGGGAAAATCACTGCCTCGGTTGGTTTCTGCCCTCTTGCTGCTGTCAGTCCAGTTTCCCTTCACATTACTGGCAATTACATTAGGTGGCGTTACATTCTCTCAAGTGATTTCTGCCTATATTGCCTTAGCCGTTTTTTTGTTTTTTCTGTCAAATCTGGGATTAATTTGTTCTGTCGTGTGTGCGCGATCACGGTCTGCCTCCACGCTTGTTGTTCTTTCACTCGCGTTTTATTTTTTTGGAATACCACTGCTTAGCTGGGTTTTGTTAGTGATGGTGCAACAAGGGTGGATCGCCGCTGGTTCCATGATTAACGTTTATCCCAAACTCATATTAGACTGGCTTGGGCAGTTTTCTGTATTGAGTCAAATTAATACGATTCTGATTTCTGGTTACAGTGAAACTCCCTGGAATATGCAATTTTGGGGTAATCTGATTATGGGGATGGTTTTGTTCTTTTTTGCATGTTTACTTTTCACTCGTTTTGCTCTAACTGAAATCTCTACCAGTCCCGGACGTGGTTTAATCTCAAAAAAGAAAAGTCATTACTTTTCCCCAGGCCGTTCATGGGGGAATGCATTAATATGGAAAGATTACTTCTTTCTCAACGGTGGCTATGGAATGGCGGTAATCAAATTATGCTGCTATGGGATTGCCTTGATGGCGTTATGCATTTTTATTGCGTATTTATCACGTAGCTATTCAAGGGAAGAATTTGCGCTGACTGTATTCTGGACGATGCTTGTTGTACTTATTATCGAGATTAGTCTGATCTCAGCCCGTGTCTTTCATGT
>NZ_CALEMX010000405.1 GCF_937910335.1 uncultured Gimesia sp.
ATCCTAATTCAAAACAGGCATACCCGCGATCTACTTGATGTAAATAGACAGAGAGCATTTTGGACAAATTCAGAACAATGGTTCCATGATCGACATCGGGAGGGTCCAGGTTAATTAATTTTCCCCGGTCCAGTTCCATCCAACGCCCGTCTTCAGGCTGTTCAAGCCGGGTCTCTAATAATTGTTCTGCTGTGTAGATTGGTGATTCTGTCATTCACTTTTCCTGTCAGTTTTCGCTGATTTTAAGTGAGAAAGACTCTCATTTAAAGGATTTTTCCGGTCTCCTTTAAATTTTCATTCAAACATCTTAGCATAGATCCCGTTAGCTCGTCAGTCTTACCCGATGTTTCATCCCAGTAATCTC
The DNA here is from genome assembly GCF_937910335.1 of uncultured Gimesia sp. Lineage (GTDB taxonomy): Bacteria > Planctomycetota > Planctomycetia > Planctomycetales > Planctomycetaceae > Gimesia. The sequence goes on from NZ_CALEMX010000405.1 coordinate 365, forward strand.
GTTTGAATTCTTTATATGAAAATTCGCCCCTATCAACCTGAAGATCTGGCTGTCTTAAAAGAAATCACTGTGGAAGCCTTTCGAGGTGTTTCGATTGATGAAGGAATCGAACAGGAATATGGCCTTATTAACGGCCACGATTGGAAATGGCGTAAAGCGGCGCATGTGGAAGCCGATGCTCGACGAGAGCCGGAGGGAATTTTCATTGCAGAAGAGTCAGGCAGGATCGTCGGCTATATTTCCACTTGGCACGATTCGGAAGCGGGAATTGGTTACATCTCCAACATGGCATTTGTGCCCGAATACCGGGGTCAGGGACTGGGGAGGCAACTCCTTGAATATGCACTTGAACAGTTTCGTCGTTTCAATTTATCCCTGGCAAAAATCGAGACCCTGGAACAGAACTCGATCGGCAATCACCTTTATACATCACTGGGATTCAAAGAAATCGTCAAACAGATCCACTTTGTTGCGCCGCTTTTACCTGCACAAACGGATGAATGATTCGTAGTTTCCAATTTTGATGTATTAGAATTTCGTATCTCTTACAGGGGGCGTTATGCTAACATACAGGTCACTCTCAGATTGGGCGGCATAAGGATCAAGCCAGGCATCTTGTAGCTAAAATCCTTATCAATTGTATTTCAGGTTGATCGACTTTGAGGAAAATCTCATCGAATTTCATAATATTTGCAGGAACCTGACCTTCTTTTAAAAGTCAGGATACGAAGAGCCGCGAGCAATGCCTGAATAATCGGGGGATACATCAAGATGAAACAGAATCATATAAACCAGATTGATGATGCCCTTCCTCCCCAAAAATCCAAAAAGGTTGTGTGGATAATCAGCATCTTAGTGTTCTGTCTTCTCTCACTCTTTTTGATACCATCACTTCTGTCAGAACCACCCGATCAATTGCTTATTAAAGCCAATGCAGCGTATGAGCAGGGTAAAATTCAAGAAGCCTTGAATTATATTCAACATGTAGAACCAGATGGCAGCGTGGAATCAATCGAATGTGTTTCTCTCAAAGGTAAACTATTGGTTTTTCTTGGTCAGGCACAGCTTGGTGAGGTTGCTTCCAGAAAGGTGTTGAAAATTGACCCCCAGCACATACCATCTCACATGAATCTCGTCAATTTACTTCGGCTACAAGGGCGAAACTGGGAACTGCGACCTCATTTTTTGGAGATCATCAAGCAGATATTTTTGTCTAAGGGCGATCAATCAATGATTCCAGCCGCAAGCCTGATTTTTCCTTTGCGTTCCGTGGGACTTTCCGAGTGGGTTTGGTTAGAACCCCATGAATTAGAAATCGTCGACAGATGTCGTCGAACTGTTCCCAGGGATTATTTGATAGCCTTGGGGCAAGCCAGAATGGCTGCAGATGCGAATGAATTTAAACAGACGAGCCTTATTTTAAATAACATTATTCAAACAGATCCCAACCAAATCGAAGCACAGGTTCAACTTGGATTAATACTGGCGAACAGCGACACTGAATCCGAATTTTTGAAGTGGTCTCAAAATATCCCTGAATCTACAGTTCACCATCCGGAGTATTGGGCGGCGTTGGGTAGTTTCGCACAGAAACGTGATCAGCCGGAAATGGCCATCCGCTGTTTTGGAGAAGCCCTACAACTGAACCCAAACCACATCCGAGCAAATTACCAGATTTCGCAATTGTTGATTGCTTTAGAAAAAAAAGGACAAGCGAAACCGTTTGCCTACAGAGCAAATCAACTTGCTCAGTTAGAATATTTCATCAAAGAAGTGGGGAGCGAAACATCGCGAATCCAAGATGTGGCGAAGATGATGGAATCGTTAGGACGCCCCTGGGAAGCGGCTGTCTGGTACAAAATTGGTACAGACATTTTTCCTAGAAAAGAGTGGCCAGCGAAAGGCCTTGAAAAAGCAGTTGCTGGATTGACAACTAAGACTCCCTTAAATCTTGTATTAGCCAATCCGGTCAAGAATATTGACCTTTCAGAATATCCACTTCCAAAATGGGATAAAACCTCCAACAATCATCCTATTGAATCAATGACAAAGCAAGACATCAACGTTGTGTGGGAAGAGACTGCGGAATCATCTGGATTGAACTTCTCATATCAAAATGGTGCCAATTCTAAACCAAGTCATGCATACATGTTCGAATTCAGCGGTGGCGGCGTCGCAGTCATCGATTATGATCATGATGCCTGGCCGGATATCTATCTGACTCAGGGAGGTTCATGGCCATCTTCATCGGGTGGTATCAGCGGCAGGAATCGATTATTTCGTAATCAAGGGAATGGTTCATTTGTGGATGTGACAACATCAACAATGCCTGATCTCAATGACTTCAGTCAAGGTGTGTGTGTTTCTGATTTTGACAACGATGGATTTCCCGACCTCTATGTCGCCAACATAGGAGGAAATCGTCTATTAAAAAATAATGGTGATGGAACGTATTCTGATATCACTGATTCCACGGGGACTGGTGGGGATGATTGGACTTTGAGTTGTGTACTGGCTGATTTGAATGGTGATTCACTGCCCGATTTGTATACGGTCAATTATCTCAGCGGTCAAGACGTTTTCGATCGTACTTGCATTAAGAACGGTCGGCCCGTTCAATGTGATCCGACCATGTTTTCCGCAGCTCAGGATCAACTCTATCAAAATTCAGGAGACGGCCGCTTTAAAAACATCACGAAAGAGTCTGGAATTATGGCCAAGGGTGGTAAAGGAATGGGAATCGTAGTTGCTGATTTTTGTGACTCCCGCCAGCTTGATATATTTATCGCCAATGACACAACCGCTAATTTCTTTTTTGTTAACAAAACCAAACCCGCAAACGAGTCTCCCCAGTTTACTGAGGAAGGACTACTGCGTGGATTGGCACTCGGGGAGAATGGACTTGCTCAATCGAGTATGGGTGTTGCAGCCGGGGATCTGATGGACGATGGTTTAATCGATTTGTTTATAACGAATTTCAGTCGAGAACCAAATAACTTATATATTCATCAGTCTGATCACATTTTCGTTGACTCTGCTCGAAAAGCAAATTTATACAATTCTGGATTCCAATATATGTCATGGGGAGCTCAGTTTTTGGATGGTGAAAATGATGGACTGCTTGATCTGGTGGTTGCCAACGGTGATCTGGAAGACCTTTCTGATGTAGGCGTCCGCTCACTTGCACCACAAGTCTATTATGCCAACCTCGGAATGAATCGCTTTAAAGCGGTTCCGGAGAAGCAACTTGGTCCCTATTTTCAGAAAAAAAATCTCGGGCGCGCTATTGCCAAATTGGATTGGAATCGTGATGGGCTGTATGACATATGTGTCACTCACGTGGATGCACCAGTCGCATTATTAACAAATCGAACTGTACAACATGGTCATTACTTAACGGTAAAACTGCATGGCGTTCAATCAAGCCGCGATGCAATTGGTACCATTGTTCGGATTAAAACTGGTGACAAGATACAAACTCGTCAACTGATTGCCGGCGATGGTTTTCAGGCTAGCAACGAACGAAGGCTCCAATTTGGATTGGGCAACCATACACAGATCGATGAACTGACTGTTTCATGGCCAAAGGGTAGTAAACAAACTTTCCATAATTTGGAAAGTGACCAGGAGCTGATTCTCGTAGAAGGTGCTACTCAGGTTTATGCGATCAAAGCTGACAACAGATAGCTTTAGATTTTGGTGCAGCAGCTGCAAAACAGAGTTGTAAGCTCAAAGTGTGCTTACAACTCTGGTAGATTTTTTGATCTTGATGGGATGATGATCCTGCCTGAGAGGCAGACTCATTTTTTCTTTTTGCCTTTCAAATCGAAATTGATCTCGCCTCCTGATTCAGGGACGTCTGCTTTCAGTGTTGTTTTTCCTAAATCGCTGTATTTGCCAGAAAGGGTTTCGACTGCGACTCCCCCTTCTCCGGCTCCGTCCTCTGGAAGTGGTGTCCCGTCTCCCCGCATGATCAGGCTTACAGTCACTTTGTACTTTCCAGGAGGGGCTCCTGCTGCTCCGTGTTGTTGTGTGAGAGTGTATTTTCCAGCCTCATCAGTTCTGCCGGTACAGTCTGTTCCCTTCGTGCCGGCATCAGGATGAAACGTTACCGTTGCGGATGCGAGAGGTTTCTTATTCATCGTGACAACACCAGAGACTGGGGCAGTTTTTGGTAGAGGCTTCGAGGTATCGGATGAACCACAGCCGACTAAGGCAACAGTTAAAAACAGACAAACTGAGATTCGCAACATCACGCATTTCTCCTCTTGTAGATATCCGCGAGAAAGGGGGGAGTTGCTCGAATTCCAGCAACCCCCTCTCAACAAAAACGATCTTGAAAATTCTGTGCGACTAAAATTCACCGAGGACGTTACCATCAGCCATTCTGGCAAGGTTTTGTCTCGTAGTTCCATCAATATTTTCACTAATGAAACGAACTGCACCGTCTGCCAGCAAACCATGAGCTCCTCCTACATGCATACTGCCACCATAACCCCAACTATCGAGTTTCCCCGTCGTTGCTTCACCGGCAGCAAATAAATTGAGCCCATAGGTCTGTAAATTAATTCCAACCATTACATGACCACGATATCCCCAGGCGGTTGAATTGCCGTTTCTTACCTGCCTGGTTGTCTCGGCCATAGCAAGTGTATTACTGGTACCATCAAGGACATCACGAATCTGGCACTTGCTGTCATCACCAAACATCGGACGTGAACTAAGGCTGACAGCAGACCAGTCAGTACAAGCACTGTGGGTATTGTTTGTGATATAGTCATAGTTTGTCTTAGCGCCCCCCTTACCGGTGGTGTTCGAGGGAGAAGGACCATAAGCGCTTGTGGGGGGGGTGTGAGTCGAATTTGCATCGGTCGGACAGAGAAACGCAGGAAGCAGTGTTTGAACGGGTGCCAGGTTTCCATTTGTTGCCGGGTCTCCCGCAAATGTGGTAATCGTGCCACTGCTATTCCCGCCAAGAGATGTTTCACCGGTAAACATCGTGCCATTAAAATTGAACTGATTGTAAAGTGTACCTTGATCCATAAAGGGTAATAGCATCACTAAACCGGACCCATTCAAGTTCGGCGTCGTACAGCGGCCTATCATTCCCGGAGGAAAGACGGTGTGAGTTTCATTATAGTTGTGGAGTGCCAACCCCAATTGCTTCAGGTTGTTTTTACATGTGCTGCGCCGCGCCGCTTCTCGTGCCTGTTGTACAGCCGGCAGGAGTAATGCAATCAGTATCGCAATAATGGCGATGACAACTAATAGTTCGATGAGCGTAAAACCACGTCTACAATTTTTCATAGTTTTCTCCTGTGGTAGAATGTTCAAACAAAAAAAATCAAAATCTTCCAACTGAACTGGCTGGAAGTTATATTTCACCACGAGAATCTCGAGCCTGAATAATGAAGTGATATGCCACCAAGGTATATTTCTGGCTCATTATAGTGGAATTAACAAGAATTTTTATTTAAGGCAGCCTCTAAGAATCAATTTTTCAGATTAATTAAGATTTCAGAGAGTG
>NZ_CALEMX010000406.1 GCF_937910335.1 uncultured Gimesia sp.
GTGTTTTTTTATTGGGAGCGATTGAAATGAGCAGCGTAATTTCAGAACCATCTATTCTTGTCAACGAACGCGAAGCAGCTCGCCTGCTCGGATGCTGTGAACGTACAGTTTCCAGAATGCGAAACGCTGGCCAACTCAAGTACGTCAATCTCGGAAAAGCCGTTCGCTATTCACGCGAAGAGATTGTTCGCTTCGTTGAGTCCCGTTTGACTGTCGCAAAATGAAAGCAGCCCCACGTCTGGCAAGGACCGGGGCTACTTTTTGTTTTCCGTTTACGACAAACACGAAAACCGAATCAAGGTGCAAACATAATATGCGAAATACTCAGTATGTCAACGTCCTCTTTGCAGTAGGGGGGGATTGATGGCTAAGAAGAAAAATGATATCAGCAAGACGCTGACTAATTACGGGACAAAGGAAGTTGAAGACGACGAGGGCGAGAAAACAACCGTCTCTTATCCGTTGTCAGTAAAAGAGACAGTTCAGAAGGTCAGGCGCGTAACGTCGAACAGTCTTAATCGAACTGGTTCAATGCTGTTCGCGCACAAGCAAGGCACTGACGACGATGTTCATTTCATTACAAAGTCAACTGAACTGCCTGCCTACGCGTCTGGTATCTCTGGGAACAATTCCAGATTCCTTAAAGGTGTTGGATATCTAACACCTACTGAAATATATCACGAATGTTGCAGGACGCTGACGGATTACCCTGCAATTGAAAAGCTACCGCATGAACCGAAGATACCAGGCCACTACTACGCGTGCAAATTCCCGAAACCGGGTAAAGGTGAGGCAATGCGTCTCTTATTGGCCCGCTTTAATCCAGCAACAGACATTGATGCCGATTTAATCCAGGCAGCAATTGCTACGCTGTTTTGGGGTGGCAAGAGTGGCCAACGGCCCGCTTTCCTGATTACATCAGACGATGGAAGGGGCGCCGGTAAAACGAGACTGGTTTCAATGCTCAGTCACTTAGCAGGTGGTCTCATTGAACTATCTGCAAATGAGGACATTCAAGTTCTTAAACAACGATTGCTTTCTCCTGAAGGCATGATGTTGCGAATGGCACTACTCGATAATGCTAAAACTCTAAAATTCTCATGGGCAGAATTCGAGGCACTTATCACAACCGATTTCATATCAGGTAAGCGTATGTATGTCGGTGAGGCCAGAAGGCCCAACAATCTGACTTACTTTATTACGTTGAATGGTGCTTCTCTCTCGACTGATATTGCTCAGCGTTGCTGCATTATCAAACTGGCTAAGCCGATCTACTCAGGCGATTGGGAGGACGACACCAGGGCGCTGATAGATGAGCATAGAGAAGCAATCATTGGCGATGCTTTGGGGTTCTTACAGTCTCATGCTGAACCACTGGAACGATGCAGCCGGTGGGGAGCATGGGAACGCGATATTGTCGCCAGACTTTCAGAGCCTACGGAAGCACAAGCAGTGATACGCGAACGGCAGCAGGTTGCTGACGTCGACAAAGAAGAGTCGGAAATTATTGAGGACCACTTCAAAGCTAAGCTGATTGATTGTGATTACAACGTTGATACAGAAAAAGTATTTCTCCCTTCAAAAGTGGTCAATCAATGGTTCAGTGAGGCGACCAGCGAAAAGTTTTCAGCCGTTAAAGTTTCGAAAATGCTGAAACAGAAAATTCAGGAAGGTGGGATCAACTGCATACAAGAAAACCACAGTAGAAGCTACGGAAGGGGCTTTCTCTGGGTTGGTCTGAATTGGGATTGTGAGACACCAACTCAGCCGGATTTAGAGCACAGAATTGAAATCAAAAATAGACAAAAGTTCATGGGTTAAAGGACGCTGAGGACGCTTAGGACGCGTTTAACCTATTGTATCTCATTGTGCATTCAGATTCTTTGTGTATAACAACAATAGCCAGAACCCGTCCTACCCGTCCTAAGCGGCAGAAAGAAATGTGACCAATGAAAAAAGCAAACGACCCTAGTCAGAAATCTGACGAGGGTGAAGCGATCGAACAAACGTTTCTAATCAAGGTGTTGCCAATTAACGAATTCACAACAACAGAGGGATTGATTAAGAAACTCAGCATTATGTTTAGTTCTGCAGGTCTGCAGATCACAGCGGCGAACAGGATCGACTAGGAGCCAAGCATTCAGGAGCGTCTATTCTCTGGCCGGGAGTCAGGGCAGGACAAGGGGGAGGGGCTCATAATCTCTACAGTTAAAAGGCTGGAAACCACACCTACCATCAACATTTTCCGTGTGCGTTATTTTGCCTTAGGGGGGTTCGGCCAAAAAAACGAGAAAAGGGGGTTAAGCTGGGCGTGTGCAATAAAACGCATTAAGGGGGGGGCAAAAGGTACTTTCCAGCATTCTAAATACCAAAGGCGTTTCGGCTATCGCGGAAAAAAAGACCGATAGAGCGTGAAATCTGGGTTCTTCTACTTCCACTTTTAAGGCAGGCAATGAGCATGAAATCCAGGAACGAGGGAATGTGCACAGGATCAAAAGGTACTTCCAGAGGGGGGGATACACCTCGCGGGTTTCGCGTCGCATTTCCCTCGCGCATCAAAAAACATTTAGGGAGTGTCGGTCATGTCATACAAATACGCTACAAACAAAGGGTTTTGTGAATGGTAGTCAGAGAACACTGTCAGGATGCTGAGCGCATCTTTCTGCTGCTGCTGCAACCAGATTAAATTGCTTTCGGGCAAAAATCTCTGCGAAGATCGAAAAACGGTAGGCGTCTATTCCGGTGAAGGGACCCAAATCAATAGAGTTAATGGGCATTGAAGCCAGAAAACAGACATGGTCGAAAGTTGGAACAGGCGGGTCCTTGGAGCTGGATTCGACTTCAGAGAGTGACTCTTATTGACATTGTGAAACCTTGTTTTATATTTCCACCAATGTAATGCAGCGAAGGCCAAGTAAAACATGCGATCCGCATGGGTCCTTCGCTATGCGTTTTGTGTGCTGATGGCCAAGTGAACTATCAGCGATTCAAGTAACTTTACTTACCTAGGAGAGAGAATGGCGAGTATTAGCAAAGGCAAGAATGGCCACAAGATAATCCAGTTCTACGACGCATCAGGACGACGCAGAACGCTGAGGATCGGTAAGGCGTCCGTTAAGTCGGCAACGTCGGTAAAAGGCCACGTAGAGCGTCTGGTGTCGTCTCAGATAACAGGACACGCGGTTGATGACGTCACCTCACTCTGGGTGTCAAAGCTGGATAAGAAGATGACCAGCAAACTGGCAACGGCAGGACTGGTTGACGCGCGGGAGTCTTCCACGTTGGGAGAATTGATTGACGATTTTATCAGACTGCGAACGGGTGACATTAAGCCGAATTCAATGATTAAGTATACCGGCGCCAAGAAACACCTGATTGATTTCTTTGGTGAGGATAAGCAGCTAAATTCTCTGAATGCAGGAGACGCGAAGGAATGGCGAGCTTATCTGATAAACAAAGGACAGGCCGAAAACACGATTCGCCGACTATGTGGAGTGGCAAAAACCTTTTGTAACTTGGCAATAGATAAGGAACTGTTTTCAAAGAATCCCTTTGATAGCGTTCCATCTTCATTCATGCCAACGAGAGAGCGTCATTTCTACATTACGGCAGAGGATATTGAGAAAGTTATCCAGGCCTGCCCCGATGCTGAATGGCAGTTAATCATTGCTCTGGCCCGTTATGGTGGACTGAGAATTCCTTCAGAATCATTCGCTCTCACATGGCAGGACATCAACTGGGAGCGTAACCGCTTCTATGTTAAGTCACCAAAAACAGAACGATTTGAAGGAAAAGAGGGACGCATGATTCCGATATTCCCAGAACTGCGACCGTACTTTGATAAATGCTTTGAATTGGCAGAGGACGGCGCAGAACTCGTAATAACAAAGCATAAAGGAAAGAGTGCAAATCTGCGAACGCAATTTCACAGAATCATTAAGCGTGCAGGTCTGGAACCGTGGCCAAAGCCATTTCAGAATCTACGATCCAGCAGAGAGACGGAACTGATTGAACGGTTCCCAATTCAAACGGTAGTTGCTTGGCTTGGTAACTCTCCTAAAGTAGCAATGCAAAGCTATCTGCAAGTGAGAGAAACTGATTTCGATAAGGCAGTTGAAAGTGATGCTACAGGCGCTGCAGGCCACGTCCGTATGTGGCAGACTGCGACCGACAAGCCAAAATCAAAGAATGAAGTATGTTCGCTGTAGTCTTTCTGTTACGCGAAAAGTCACTATCAGTCAAAATGTATTGGTGACCAAGGCGAGAGTCGAACTCGCACTCCCGAAGGAACGACTTTCTAAAAGTCGCGCGTCTTCCAGTTTCGCCACTTGGCCGCTAAACTTATTTGATTAAAAAGTGCGTTGGAACGGAGTTGAACCGCCAAAGCTCGAAAGCGGGTGGGTTACAGCCACCGGGGCTCGCCAATGCCCAGCCAACGCATGTGTCGTTAGTCAGTCTAATTTCTGCTCGTGTTTTTCGTGCCTTTCGTGGTAGTAAAAAAAGTACTGGTTCAGTGGGTACCTTGAGTCAGTGGCGCGAGCGGGAGTCGAACCCGCAGACAATCACGAAATTTTAAGTTTCGTCGCTTTTCCAGTTTGCGTACCGCGCCGTGTTAAGCGTCCCCGATGGGATTTGAACCCACGACCTTCTGCGTGACAAGCAGATGAGCACTCCAGACTGCTCCGCGAGGACGAAATATACTTTAGTAGCTCGAGTGGAATTCGAACCCACTGTCTCTTTTCATCAAGCACGCCCCCAAGGATTTGAACCCTGATCAACTGGGTTGGAACCAGTCATGCTGCCATTACACCAGAGGCGTCGATTTAAAAAGGAACTCGAAAATCTCATTCCCTTTTAGCTGCGGCGGCAGGAATCGAACCTGCGTCGGAGCGGGTAACAACCGCCTGCCCGTACCAGCACGAGCACCACCGCATTAATTGTTTCATGATCGTAAATTAAGTCAGGGTGACTGGATTTGAACCAGCGATCTCGTGCTTCCAAAACACGCGGGTTAGCCAGACTTCCCCACACCCTGAAATCAAGAGCGCCCAGCGGGAGTCGAACCCGCACTTCCGCCATGGCAAGACAGTAGGCTGCCGCTACATCATGGGCGCTGAATATGTTTCTGTTTGTCAAAGAACAAGAGCACCCGAAGGGATTCGAACCCTCATCGCCGCTTTACAAGAGCGGAATCTTACCAACTAGACGACCGGTGCTTGATTGCTTGATTGCTTGATTGCTTGATTGCTTGATTGCTTGATTGCTTGA
>NZ_CALEMX010000407.1 GCF_937910335.1 uncultured Gimesia sp.
GACTGATTCCCCCATCAATGGTTGTGGTACTTCCCGTCATATAGTCAGCATCGTGGCTGGAGAGAAATGTAACCAGTTTTCCGACTTCATTCGGACTTCCCAAGCGTTTCCAGGGAATATTTTCGGCACCCGCTTTCAGTTGTTCATCCGAAAAGAACTTTCGTTCTCCCGGTGTATCGATCCAGCCTGGATGAACGGTATTCACGCGAATTTTGTGAGGAGCGAATTCAATGGCAGCAGTTCGTGCCATATGGTCGATAGCCGCTTTTGCCATGTTATATGCAGCCGACGTGGGGATCGCAATCACCGCGTGAGGAGAACTGATCACCACGATTGCGCCTCCTTGATCCTGTTTGACCATTTGTGAAGCTGCGGCGCGAACACCAAAAAAAGCACCCCACATCGTGACATCAATGGTTCTTTTAAATCCTTCCATATCCGCGTCCAGAATCAGTTCACGATCACTATAAGCGGAATTGGAAACGAAGATATCGAGGCTGCCGAATTCTTCTGCCACCTTTGCAATAGCCGCATCCACCGAGTGTTGATCAGCGACATCCGCCTGGATTGTGATCGCCTTTACGCCGAATGATCGCGCCTCTTCGGCTGCCTCTTCTGCTTCTTCCGGGTGGGAGCGATAGTTGATGGCAACATTGGCTCCTTCTTTTGCCATTTCGATCGCGCAACCTCTTCCGATTCCGCGGGATGCACCCGTCACGAGAGCATTTTTCCCTTCCAGTTTCATTGTATTTCTTCCTTCAGATCGTTTAGTCGTTTAGTTTGATGTTGTCATTAAATCTGGTGCGTTAAAATTCGTTTTGTTTTTTTGTGATTGTTTTCTGATTTGCACTGTAGAAGTCGAGCAGTCGTTCGAAGTTCACAATCGGACATGTGTTTTCGTTTCGTTCGCATTCAGAATCAAGAAAGCCTTCTTTACATCGATTCTGGATTGAGAGAGATGGCGGCCTCTACACGAGTGTTATTCTGAAAAGACGACTCGAGCAAAACAAACTGTAAACAAGAGCTGCCTGAAAACAAAGAAAACCGAGGAGCATTTTATGCTCCTCGGCAAAATCTTTAGAAATTTAGGTTGTTTACAAATTGCGATGATTCAGGAAAAGATCGCTGAATCAGGCAGAAAAGCTGCTTCCACACCCACAGGATTTAACTGCATTTGGGTTGTCGAATGTGAAGCCTCGTTTTTCCAGGCTTTCATAGTAATCGACGGTCGTTCCATCCATTAAGAGATCGCTCTTTTTATCAACGACGACTTTGACACCATGCTGTTCTGAAATAGTATCATTTTCTTCATCCAAGTCATCTACGAAACGGAAATCGTATTGGAATCCACTACAACCACCTGAAACGATCCCGATTCTTAAATGAGAACCAGCGTCCTCCTGGCTCTCCATAAATCGCTTCAGTTCTTTGGAAGCATTTTCAGTAATTGTGACAGCCATGAAAAAGATCTCCAGTTTAAAAAGTTGCTTGGTTTATTAACCTTTGATGGTATATTTTTTCGAAATAAGAGGCCCAAAACCTCATTCTGAGTTTGGGGAAAGCGAGCCTGAATGCCCTTTGCTCTCTCATACCATTATAGCAGGAGTTCGATTTTTTCCGAGACGCTTTTTGTCTGGATCTTTTTAATCAGTTAGTTTTGTGTAAGTGTTATGTGTGTAATGGTTTAGGTTGTTTGTGGCCCCTGGTTCGCAGACGAAATCCGAAATGAAAATTTCAGATGCCTCTCACTTATTTCTTCTGAATGGGGGTTAACAGTCATCAGGTTTAAAAAGGATGTGATTATCTAAAATGCGACGGTTCGATGATCAGTCTCTTTTGCACTCAAGGCGTTTCGACTTTAGAATGGAATTTCTTTTTCTGTTCTGAATGACTGAGGCAGGATGTATGAATACAGCTCGACAAGTCTTGTTATTAAGCGAGTTGGAACCGGGCCAGTTTGCTGACAGTTTTGTGTTGCTGGTTTCCAAAGAGAAAGCAACCACACGTGACGGGAAGCCTTATTATCGGGTTCAGTTTCGCGATAGTTATGTGACGGCAACATCCATGATCTGGAGCGATACCACCTGGTTCGAAGATTGTGAATCGAAATGGGTAGAGGGTGAGTTTTATAAAATACGGGCGCGCTATGATGAAAATAAATATGGTCCTCAGTTGGATCTCGATCGGATTCGCGCGGTGATCGAAGGCGATGAAGCCGATGGTTTTGATCCCAGTCTGTATTTCAATCGTTCCCGTTTCTCAAGCGAGGAAATGTTTCAGGAATTGATGAAGATTACGCAGGAACAAATTGAAGAAGTTCCCCTCAAAAATCTGGTGTTAGAGATATTGAATCAATATGAGAGTGAAATCAAAACCATTGCTGCTGCCAGCAGGAATCACCATGCTTTCACGGGAGGTTTTTTAGAACATGTTTTATCTGTGACCAGGACGGCCTGCTATCTGGCAGATAAATACAGTATTTATTATCAGGAAATGCAGCCTCCTTTGAATAAATCACTGGTTATTGCAGGAGCGATTTTACACGATATCGGTAAGCTGACTGAATTAGAATACAAGCCCCATGCTTCAAGTTATACTCCTGCAGGACGGCTGATTGGTCATATTCTGCTCGGTCGTGATCTGGTGCGAGACCATGCGAAGAACATCGAAGATCTCGAGCCCGAAACGTTATTGCGATTGGAGCATATGATTGTTTCCCATCAAAACTTGCCAGAGTGGGGTTCACCAGTTGCCCCGCATACACCGGAAGCATTATTAGTCCATTATGCCGATGACATTGATGCCAAATTCCATATGATGGCTACCATGTTGGAAGAGGTACTACCCGGTAATGAGGATCAGTTTACCAGCCGCGATAATGCATTACGCCGCAGCATTTTTATGGGATTGAAGACGAAAGAAGAACCGTCTTAGCCCATTTGATAACTTAACAAAACAAAACACAACAGAATACAAATTGAATTAGAAAAAAGAGAGCGATGAAATTTACCAAGATGCAGGGCGCGGGCAACGATTATGTGTACGTCAACTGCTTTGAAGAAACGCTTCCCCAGGATATTTCTCGACTGGCGATAGAAGTCAGTGACCGACATAAAGGGATCGGATCGGATGGATTAATTCTGATTTGCCCCTCCGAAAAAGCAGACGCCCAAATGCGGATGTTTAACGCCGACGGTAGCGAATCGGAAATGTGCGGCAATGGAGTTCGATGCGTGGCCAAATACGTTTACGATCATGGCCTCGCACAACAACAGAATCTGAAAATCGAAACCGGTGCAGGAGTATTGAGCCTGGACTTGGAAATCACCGGCCAAAAAGTCAGTCAGGTTCGTGTTAATATGGGGAAGCCCATCTTGACCAGTGCTGAAATTCCGACGCTGCTTCCCGGCGATCCTCCTGTGAATGCAGATCTGGATCTGGGAGAGGAAATACTTCAGGTGACCTGTGTTTCGATGGGCAATCCCCATTGCGTGACATTTGTTGAATCGCTCAGTGATCATTGGGTACATGGAATCGGGCCGCAAGTCGAGGTTCATCCCATGTTTCCCAGACGTGTGAATGCGGAATTCATTGAGGTGGTTTCCCCAACAGAAATGAAGATGCGTGTCTGGGAACGTGGTTCGGGCGAGACGCAGGCTTGCGGCACGGGTGCTTGTGCCTCTGCGGTAGCGGGCGTCCTAACCGGTCGTACCGATCGAAAAGTACTTATCCATTTACCTGGTGGTGACTTACGATTGGAATGGTCTGATTCCGATGAAGTGTTCATGACCGGACCCGCTGTGGAAGTCTTTCAGGGCATTTGGGCCGGGCCACAATGAGTGGGATCGTCTTTTAGCTTCCAGGCTTGGGTTTTGTCTTAGATCAGACAGAACATTTTTTTGAAATGGTCTTGCAGTAAAATAATAGAACTGATAAACATCGGCTTCTCTCATTCTCAAAATGAATTTCAATTTTAAACCCTCAGTCAATTCGACAGGCAATGACCTTTTGCCGGCGTTCCGTGCATCCAGTCTGGGATTACCCATTGGATGGAAAATTCGATCGCTGTTGATCGGCTGGAGTCTGTTTCTGATTGCGGGCTTTGGAGTTGCGATTCAAACAAAGCCGGATCCACGTGGATTTGGTACCCATCAAAGATTTGGTTTTGCACCTTGTGTGATTCGAGATCAACTATCCATTCCCTGTCCCAGTTGTGGGATGACAACTTCCTTTTCACATTTTGTTCGCGGTCAGATCCGTCAGTCTGCTCAAGCCAACACCGCTGGTCTGGTTTTAGCTTTGGTCTGTGCTGTGATGATACCCTGGTCCTGGATCAGTGTTTATCGCAAACAGCTCTGGCTGGTCTCAAATCCTCAAACCTGTTTGCTCTGGTTATTGTGTGGTCTGATCACGATCACACTGATCGAGTGGGTTTTTCGGTTGACTTTTTAAGATTTTAAACCCTTCCGGTTTTTCGAAACACAATATTCCTTTCCTTTCAGTTCAAATCATTTCCCAACCAGATATTTCGGTTCATGCCAAGGATGGCAGAAAAAATGCGTAATTTAAAACCGCTGAAAAAATCAAACTCGCGCAACATGCACTCGCTGGGAGTGGCTCTGTTGCTGTTGATCAGTTTAGGGATCAGCGGTTGTTCTCTGGGCGTGATGGCGGGGAAAATGTTTTTTGGCGACCCGCTGAGAACCTGTGAATTTACCAGCCGGACCAAAGTCGATCTGTCTGAGGGAACTCAAAAAGTTCTTGTAATCTGCTCGACACCCGAATCGATTCGATCGGATTACCCTTCATTAAATTATGACTTGCTCGAACAGATTACTTACAAACTAAAACGACATGATGTCAAAGTGATGGATACGGGTAAGGTGGCAACCTGGCTCGATGATAATGGTGGATCCTGGAACGACGTTGATGAACTGGCTGAAAATTTTGACGCCGATTACATCATACATGTGGACATTGACGAATTCGATTATCGTGAGCCAAACAGCCCCAACTTATTGCGTGGGAAAGCATTTGGAACTGTGTCGGCGTATGAAGTCATGGAAGTGGATGGTTTGAATCGCGCACATGAAGTCTTTGTCAGTGAATATACTTCCGAGTATCCTAGTCACTTGCCGGTTTCGATTGAATCAGAATCACCAAAAGTCTTCAGGAAAAAATATACAGATCGCATTGCCGATCAAATTGGTCGTTTCTTTTATAATTATCATACGGGAGATGGAATTTAATTCTTCCATGAATCATTCAGAAGTGGCGTCCAAAGCCTAATACGGAGTTGTGAAGGATCACACGATGACAATTTTTTCGTTCAGAAAACAGGTTCATAAACAGTTCTTCAATGCAGTCTCGAAACTGGCATTGGTTTTGGTGTTATGCACAACGATGTCCGGTTGCAATTATTTTATCCTGTTGGGATATTTGATCGGTGGTCCCCCCTCTATTGAGCCGGACTTCGATGCCCAGACTCAGAAGTCGATGACCGACAAAGACATCACGGTTGCCATCGTGTGTTATGCTCCTTTAGAACTGCAATACAATTTTGATGGCATTCATAATGATCTTGCCCGCTATACGACATTTCGTTTACACGAGCATAATGTGAAAGTGATCAACCCGGATCGAATTCGCGCCTGGTTGGATGAAAATCCTGATTGGGATAAGCCGGAAGAAATCGGCGAAGCCTTTGATGTCTCGTATGTGATTCATATCGAATTGCACGAATACAGTTTGTATGAAGAGAACAGTTCCGACCTCTATCGTGGTCGTGCCGAAGGCATGGTGACTGTTTATGAAATGGACGAAGATGGCGAAGGAGAAAAACTTTACAGTAAAGAAATCACCTCGTTCTACCCACTGCGGGCTCCCCGCGCGACTTCAGAGGTGACCTTCTCCAAATTCAAGAAAGAGTATCTTTCTCGCTTGAGTGATGAAATTGGTCGTCTGTTTTACGAATATTATAAAGGCGACGATTTCATTCATGCCATTTAACCGGAATGCGGGTTAATGAGCACGTTTTGACAGCTTTGGTCCTGGAATCATCGGCCGCAGCGGCTTCGCAGAATACACTTCAGAGTCGTCTGTGGTTAGACGAAAATATCTCCCGTTCATGCTGAACTCTTGCGAGTCCTGTTGCGACCCGTTATTTTTCTTAACTGTCAGCAATAGGCGATAAGAGACGCTCTGTGAAAAATGCGTCATTTCTTTCAGGATACGAAACCGGGATGTCTTACAGTAAACAGGAAGTCGTTGATCGCAGTCAGGTGATTTTATCACATGCTTGGATGGTGCGTACTTTTGTGAAGCACAGTGATGAAGGCGAGGACTTTCCAGAGCTGATGCATATTGCTCGTGCGATATTTGATACATCGCGGGCGCTGGAAACACGCGTTGATGACCACGACGCCTATCTGAAAATGCTGCGAAAAAAAATCAGCAAGCTCCGAAAAGCCACCGATCAGTTTGCGCTCGATGCCCCCGAAGCATCCTTGCATACGAATTTTCAACAGGCGGTCATTTCGATCAAAGCCTGTACGAAAGAGTTGGAAGAGTTATTGGAGCACGTTGCATAAACCAGGGCAATGTCAGCACGAAGTATCCGCTCTCTAGTTGTTACTCATCTTTCGTAGCATCCAGGACGGCCAGGAAAGCCTTCTGTGGAATTTCGACCTGCCCGAATTGTTTGAGTCGTTTTTTACCCTCTTTTTGCTTTTCCCATAGTTTGCGTTTTCGGGTGATGTCGCCGCCATAACATTTTGCGGTCACATTTTTACGCAAAGCCTGGATGGTTTCTCTCGCAATAAATTTTCCGCCGATGGCAGCCTGAATCGGTATTTCAAACTGATGTTTTGAGATTTCAACTTTCAGCCGTTTCACCAGAGCACGACCTCTACGTTCGGCCGATGTGCGATGGACGATCGTGGAAAGTGCGTCGACTTTTTCCGATTTGACGAGGATATCCATTTTTACCAGATCAGCCGTGCGGAACCCAATGAGTTCATAGTCCATGGTTCCGTATCCGCGTGTGGCGCTTTTCAGCCGGTCGTACATATCGTAAACGATTTCTGCCAGCGGCAACTCATAAGTCAATTGCGCACGATTCGAGCCAACATATTCTGTATTCTTATAAATGCCGCGTCGGTCTGAACACAACTGCATAATGGGGCCGATACTCTCTGATGGCAAGATGAACGAGACCAAAGCAATCGGTTCACGAAATTCTTCAATTTGTCCGGCATCCGGAACGGTTTGTGGGTTATCGATAATGATGACCTCACCATTTCGGTGCAGAATTTCATATGTAACGTTAGGGGCAGTCTGCAGCAGGTCAATATTAAATTCCTGCTCCAGTCGCTGTTGAATAATTTCCATGTGCAGCATGCCTAGAAAACCGCAACGGAAACCAAACCCGAGTGCATCACTGGTTTCGGGAACAAAACTGAAGCTGGCGTCGTTTAAACTGAGCTTTGACAATTCTCCCCGCAGCTTTTCGAAGTCGGTTGCTTCAATCGGATACATTCCACAGAAAACCATTTGTTGTGGTTTTTGATAACCGGGCAGTGGTGCTTCCGCCAGGTTTCTGGGGTTGGCAACCGTATCCCCTACATGCACATGTTCCAGATCCTTGGCACCACTGACTAAGTAACCTACTTGTCCGGGGCCCAGTGATTTACCGGCTACCATCTGGGGAGTAAATTGTCCGAGTTCGATCACATCGAGCTTTGTTCCGCCACGCATCAGAACAACGGATTGGCCTTTAACGATGGTTCCCTGAACAACACGTACGTAAGTCACAACGCCTCGGTAGTGGTTGTATTTGCTGTCAAATACTAGTGCCTGGAGTGGCGCGTCGGCTTCTCCTTTGGGTGGATCAATGCGTTCGATGATCGCGTCGAGAACTTCTTCGATTCCGATTCCATTTTTGGCACTGACCATCAAGGCTTCAGTCGGGTCCAGGCCGATCACGGTTTCAACCTCTTCCAGTACTTCATCAATGCGCGTAACCGGCAGATCAATTTTATTGATGACCGGGATGATTGACAGATTGGAATTAATGGCAGCATAGGCGTTAGCGACCGTCTGTGCCTGCACTCCCTGAAACGCGTCGACCAATAACAGTGCGCCTTCGCAGGCGGCTAGACTACGCGAGACTTCATAGTGAAAGTCAACATGGCCGGGAGTATCAATCAGATTCAGTTCGTAGGTTTCTCCCTTGTACTCGTGATAGATGGCAACCGTGCGTGCTTTCACGGTAATCCCGCGTTCCTGTTCGATCTGCAAGTCGTCCAGAATCTGGGATTTGAATTCTCTCTCTGTGATCGCACCGGTTTTCAGTAGTAACTGATCGGCGAGCGTGCTCTTTCCATGATCGATGTGTGCGACAATGGAAAAGTTTCGAATCAATCGGGGCTCAGTTGCCATTTAAATAGAACTCGTAATTCTTTTTGTTAGATAACCCGGCAAAAATAACCCGGTTTGATTATTAATTTGTTTCCGCTTTGAGGCTGGCAAGTCGGGCACAGCCGGCTGCGCCAATGTATCCTGCATCAGAGCCTAGATCAGCAAAGTCGATGATGGTATTTTCGTAAGGCACGCGAAACGCTCTGTGTTTGACCTCTTCACGAATGCGGTTCATAAAACGTTGGCCCAGTTCGGAGTCCTTGCCACCAAAAGTCACAGCGCCACCAAACAGCACCATGTCCGGGTCAATGGTATGCATGAGGGTGGTGGTGCCTACTCCCAGATACATGGCCGAATCCATGATCAATTCATTTGACAAGTCATCCCCTTGTTCCGCCATCTGTGCAATTAAAAGAGGTGTCAGTTCTGTTCCTGCTTCCAATTGTACGTTTAATAACGAATCGCGCCCCGCCTCCAGTTCTTCCTGACATCGACGTACAAGAGATTTCCCGCCCGCATATGCTTCCAACGTTCCATACTGCCCTGAATCACACAAGCGGCCGTTTTTCATTTGAATGATGCTATGGCCACATTCACTTCCGTGAGAGTGCCGTCCTTCGATGATCATCTCATCTATAATAATACCACAGCCAATGCCTGTACCCAGCGTCCAGAACACCAGGCTATGTGCTTCCTGTGCACCCCCTACCCAATATTCTCCATAAGCGGCAGCGTTTGCATCATTCTGGAAGATCGTTTTTTTTCCCGAATAATGATCACTGATAACCTGTCGAATGGGAAATCCTTTCCACGTCGGCAGATTCGGAGGGTCGACAAACTTCCCGCCCGGAATATCCATCGTGCCGGGAGCGGCAATCCCAATCGCTTTGATATCATCCATCCTAAACTGGCAGTCAGACAAAACAGTATCAATGGCCTGATAGATGTGTTGTAATCCAGCCTCCACGCCTTTGTCCACATCTGTTTTCGTCTGGCAAAACGCCAGTGTTTGACCGGAATCGTCTACAATACCAACTTTGACATTTGTACCACCAATATCAACGCCGACAAAATAGGGCTCATTATCTTTTGTCGGTTTCATTTCGGCAGTGGTACTCCGCTTGTGTTTTGTATTTTGAAATCGATCTCTGGCGTGATCGCAATCGAGCGAAAGCAATGGCTCGAATTTATGTGAAGACGCAATGTGACCCTATACTGGCTCTTGTTAATCTACATATGTTCACTGAAAAGCCGGCAGCCCATTTTGAAGTATAGCCGAGCCAACTGGATTGATGCAATCAACCAGACTGGAAAAACAGGTTGAGATCGGGTGCTTTTGTGCTGAGTCAAAGTGATTTATACACGAAAGTGAGAGAGAGCGGTAAATAATGCGGCTTGATTTTACAGGACACAGTTGAATCGTTCCCCATTCAGCTTATATGTCGTGTATGGGAGAGACCTGTCAACCACTCAGCCTGAGTCAGGGTCTCTCAGGATTCTCTGGAGATGTTCCATCGACACAAGAACTTTCTGGAAAATCGACGCGGCTATCGTGAAACTACTTGGCGCCCCGTTTGATTTGAGGGAGGATAAAACAGGTCACGAATGTAATGAGGTTTCTTTTTCACAGACGTCGTTCAGCTTAAAGGCATGGTATGATTTATCAGTTTCGAATAGTGGTTTTTGTATTGGTAGGCAGCCTGGGTTTGAGCAGCTTTACCTCTTCGTTGAAAGCGGAGCAGACTCAGTCGAGTCGTCCGAATATTATTCTGTGTATGACCGACGATCAGGGCTGGGGCGAAACTGGTTTTAATGGTCATCCCATTCTCAAAACTCCCCATCTGGATGATATGGCGGCCAGCGGGTTACGTTTAGATCGTTTTTATGCGGCGGCTCCCGTCTGTTCGCCCACGCGCGGCAGTTTTCTAACGGGCCGCCATCCCAATCGGTTTGCCTGTTTCAGTTGGGGGCATACTTTAAGACCACAGGAAGTGACCGTCGCGGAAGCCGTCAAGTCAGCCGGATATACGACGGGCCATTTTGGGAAGTGGCATCTGGGATCAGTTCAAGCGAATAGCCCCGTCTGTCCCGGAAACAGCGGATTTGATGAATGGGTTTCGAGTCCTAATTTTTACGAGAACAATCCTTTCATGAGTCACAATGGAGTGGTAACACAGCTCAAAGGTGAGAGTTCACGTGTGACCGTTGATGCCGCACTCAAATTCATTCAACAGGCTGACAAGAAAAAGCAACCATTTTTAGCGGTGATCTGGTTCGGAAATCCTCATACACCCCACGAAGCGGTCTCGGAATTGAAAGCCCTTTACAAAGATCAGGATCCCAGCTTTCAAAACTATTTCGGCGAGATTACGGGCGTTGATCGCGCCATGGGACATCTGCGTCAACAGTTACGGGATCTAGGTTTGGCAGAAAATACATTGCTCTGGTTTACAAGTGATAATGGGCCTCGTCCTCCACGTTTTAAAACAGAAGCGGCCCGTTCCCAGGCAACCGGCGGACTTGCCGGCTGGAAAGGTAATCTGTGGGAGGGAGGCATCCGGGTGCCCTCCATGATCGAATGGCCTGCACGCATCAAAAAGCCGGAGACATCAAGTATGCCTTGCGGGACCATTGATATTTATCCGACCGTTTTACAGATTGTCGGCGCGAAGGTTTCTCATCAGCCGCATCTGGATGGAGTCAGTCTGTTACCTCTGATTGAGGGAAAAATGACAAAACGTTCCCGGCCGATGGGTTTCTGGACTTATCCTGCAAAAGGGCATCCCAAACGCAGTACAGATATTTTACTCGCGCTTCAGAAACAACAGACACCGGAAAAGCCGATTCCGGCAGGACCGGTTCCTGATGCAAACGTCGCCAGTCTGGAAACGAAGTATTCAAAAAAGGAACTGCCGGGAGCTGCAGCCTGGATCGACGGCGATTATAAACTGATGAAATCGATTTCAAAAAAGAATCAAGAGGAATACAAACTCTATCATCTGGGACATGACCGATCTGAGAAGAAAGATCTTTCCGGAGACGATCCCAAACGGCTACAGAAAATGAAATCAGGTTTACTTGATTGGCAAAAATCTGTTATCGACAGCCTGAATGGTAAGGACTATTCCGACTGATCTGCAAAATTCAGACGACTATGAGGGATGATCTCATGATCCACTTCAGGCAGCTTCCCCCAAATATCGGCCTTCACAATTATGTGGTCGAAGATGATTTACAGGCGATGGAAGATGCCGTGGCACAAAGTCCACACTTAGTTGATCAATGCAACGAATCAGGTCTTCCGCCGTTGTACACGGCTGCTTTGTTTCGCAACCAGCGCGCGATTGATTTTCTGCTTGTACACGGTGCAGTGGTTGACATTTTTGCCTGTGCTTATCTGGGCAGAACGGCAGACGCCGAGATTTTGCTGAATCGCGATCTTGAGTTGGCGCGAGTGACTACGCCTGACGGTATGACTGCCTTACAGTACGCGGCGCGCTCAGGACACTACGGAATGGTTGAGCTTCTATTACACAGCCATGCCGACGTTAACGCGCGAGATAAGAAGGGCCGGACTGCATTGGTTGAAGCATCTCATGGCGGACCCTGGAAGCAGCAAGCTTCGGAGGAGATCATTCAACTGTTACTGGATCATAAAGCCCAGGTCGACCTGTTCACGGCAGCAGCGATAGGCCGGACTGAGTTAATCAAGCGGTTACTTGACTTGGATGAATCACTGATTAATGAATTGAATAGTGAAGGGGAGACTGCGCTATTTGTTGCAGCTCGCAACAATCAATTCGCAGCAGTCAAGTTGTTGATCGAGCACGGGGCCGATGTAAATCAATCGGATGCTGTCGGGATTGCGGCGCTTCATCGAACTTCTCAGCAATGCAGTGACGAATTGATTCAGTACCTGATTGATCACGGGGCCGATGCGCATCTGTGTTGTTTCGTCGCCTGTGGTGACGAGGCAGGCACACTCCGGCTGCTGTCCTGTTCTCCAGATGCAGCCTGTGAAATCTTCTACAAATTTAACGCAGTGGGATATGCTATTCACTGTTGGCAGCTTGGCTCACTTCGGATCCTGCTGCAACAGGGCAGCACTTTGTCGGAAGAGGATCAACAACACATTCTTCGGATCAGCGACAATAACCGGCAACTCCTCAATGAATTTATGGGAATTCAACGCGAATGAGTGGCAGGATAAAAATTCAAATACACGAAAAATTTGACTCGAGAGGATTGTATGATTGCATTTCAGGTTGAGAGTCTGCAATAATTGAATTTATAAACAATCATAAGGAAATCGAAGGTGTTCTCTCCCTTATCGAAGGGGCACTTTTCCTGCCATTTTCCTGTTTGCTCACCTGTCACACTTGATTGAGGATCATTATGAACTCGGGACCAATACGACGCTTATTTAGTCTGGCGACTCTTTCGTTATTAATACTGACCGTGGCGCTTACCGGCCCGTTGTTGGCAGAAGGAGCGAAAAAAGAATTGAAAGCGGGCATTATCGGGTTGGATACCTCGCATGCAATTGCCTTCACCAAAATGCTCAACACGGGAAATCCGACGGGAGAATTAGCTGGTATTCGTATTGTCGCGGCTTACCCCAAAGGCAGTCCGGACATTAAATCCAGTTATGAACGCGTTCCGAAATACACAGAACAAGTCAAAAAAATGGGAGTCGAGATTGTTGACTCCATTGATGAGCTTCTCAAGAAAGTGGATGTCGTGTTTTTGGAAACCAACGATGGTCGTCCTCACCTGGAGCAGGCGCTGCCGGTCCTCAAGGCAGGCAAGCCGCTTTTTATTGATAAGCCCATTGCTGGTTCGCTAACGGATGCGGTTGCGTTGTTCGAACTGTCGCGCAAATACAATACGCCGATGTTTTCTTCGTCCTCACTGCGTTTTTCCAAAGGAGCACAAAATCTTCGGAATGGGGGAGAAGGCAAGATCACCAAATGCAGTACGCATAGTCCGTGTTCTCTGGAATCAACGCACCCTGATCTGTTCTGGTATGGAATTCATGGCGTAGAAACACTGTTCACCGTGATGGGCACTGGTTGCCAATCAGCCAAAAGAACTGTCAGTAATAAGGACCGGGATGAAGTCGTCGGGAAATGGTCCGGCGGACGCGTAGGCCAGTTTTCCGGTGTTCGCAAAGGAACTCCTGGTGGCTATGGTGGTACCGCAGTTGGAAAAAATGGAGAAGTTCCCGTAGGTGGCTATGATGGATATAAGCCGTTACTCGTGGAAATTGTCAAGTTCTTCCGCTCTGGTAAACCACCGGTCAGCGAAGCAGAAACCTTGGAAATCTATAGCTTTATGGAAGCCGCCGACGAAAGTAAACGTCAAGGTGGAGCAGAAGTCACACTAGCGAGTGTCTTAGAGAAAGCCAAAAAAGAAGCCCACAAGAAACTCGCAAAACTGGATCTGGCGGGCGGTGATCTTTCGGAAACAGACAACAAGCTCTCGTCTGCGGAAAAAGCCGCGGGTTGGAAACTGTTATTTAATGGTAAAGATTTTTCCGGTTGGAAATGCAATAACGGTAAAACGATCGCCGCTCCCATTGAAAATGGAACTTTGGTGCCTTACAAGTCAGGCGGTTATTTAATCGTTTATGAAAAACCGGTTGGCGATTTCACATTCAAATGTGATGTCAAGATGCCGGAAGAGTGCAACTCCGGCGTGTTCTTTCGCGTGGGTGATCTGAATAAGCCCGTGCAGACCGGTTTCGAAGCACAGGTGATTAGCGGAAAAGGAACCGGCATGCACGATTTTGGTGCGATTTATGATCTGGTTGCTCCTGCCGTCAATCGAGCCAGTGCACCGGGAGAATGGACCAATTTTGAGATTACCTGTAAAGGACCGCAGATCAGTGTTGCCGTGAATGGAAAAGTGGTCGCCAGTTTAAACGCCGATGAATGGACAGAAGCTGGCAAACGCCTGGACGGTTCCAATCACAAATTCAAGCAGGCTGTGAAAGATTTCCCGAGAAAGGGATACGTTGGTTTTCAGGACCACGGGCATAAAGTCTGGTATAAGAATGTGAAGTTACTGGAGCTTTAAAGAAACGGTTACTTTCAAAGTGACCATATCAGCCATCTGAGAGGAATCCCCCGTTCTTTCAGATGGCTTTTTTTACGCGCGTTGATTGGGCTGCGGCGTGTACCGTTTAATCAACGTTTGCTGGGACTGGAATTTTCGGTTTACCCTTCCCGTGTAAAGGAATTTGAAGCTGGTGATGGAATTAGGTTTTCGTTAATTGAGGATTCAGTGCATCTATATCACATTTTTTCTAATGTAAAAATTCATAGCCCCAAATCGCTATCGTCCGGGTGGCTTGTATAGCACATCTATTCTAGTGAGAATGAATAACCTCATCGTCTCATATCTTGTTTGAGTTCAGAGGATGTAGCATGTCAATCGGTTGGAAAACTGTTCGTGTCTTTATTTCATCGACGTTCAGCGATATGCACGCCGAACGGGACTGGCTTGTGAAAGTGGTCTTTCCCGCGTTGCGCGAGAAGTTGGAAAAACATCGGATTCACCTGGTCGATATCGACTTGCGATGGGGCGTGACCGCGGAGCAGGCGGACGATGACCGGGCTCTCGATTTGTGTCTGCAGCAGATTGACGATTGTCGTCCGTTCTTTATCGGCATCCTCGGCGAACGGTATGGATATGTACCGAAAGAAATTCCGAGCCTGTCCAAACCGGCCTACGGCTGGGTGCAAAGCATGACGGGCAAGTCGATCACCGAACTCGAAATTGTTCACGGCGTGTTGAACGATCATGAGATGCAGCCGCGTTCGTTCTTCTATTTTCGAGATAAGTCTTTTCTCGAGAATATTCCAGCCGCCAAACGTGCGGATATGCTTAGCGAAAACGATTTATCGGCTGAGAACCTGGAAGAACTCAAGCAGTCAATTCGCGACGCCACTATTCCGGTCTACGAGAACTATCCCTGCGAATTTAGCGGGCTCAAAATCAATTGGGGCTTGATCCAAAAACGGACAACTTGGGAAAATTTAACTGATGAAGATCAGCAGAAAATCGAACAGGTGGCCAGCGATGGCATCGTTACCCCGCAAGAATATGTCAGCCTGAATGACGAACTTCAACAGTTCATAAACGAAGAAAGTGTGGTCTACCTGGACGGATTAAAGACGTTTGGCCAAGATGTGTTCGATCATCTTTGGGAGTCGATCCAGGCCGAATACAACCTGGCAGATACACCACTGACTAAGCCGCAAATCGAATATGATTCGCTGGCCGAAGAGGCTGATTCTCATCGAAGCTTCATGGAATCTCGATTGCGTGTCTATGTGGGCCGGGAACCAATCCAGCGTGCGCTGATGAAGTTTGCCGGCAGTAAGCACCGGGTGCCCTGTTTGGTCACTGGTCCATCCGGGTTAGGTAAATCGGCTGCAATGGCCAAATTCGTCACCGAGTATGAAATTGATCATCAAAACGTACTGGTGATCCCACACTTCATCGGCTCCAGTCCCACATCTACCGGGTTAAGGCAGATGCTGCAACGGTTCTGTTCGATTCTAAAACGCGAGTTCGATTTTGAAGACAGAATCCCACCGGATACTAATTCTTTGTGCAATTTGTTTCGCCGATTCATTGCGCAGGTTCCGCGCGACCGACGAGTCCTGTTCGTGCTTGATGCACTTAACCAGTTGGACGAAACCGACAACGCCCATGCCCTCACCTGGTTGCCGTGGAAGCTGCCGAGTCATGTCAAAATCGTTGCCAGTTGTATTGACGATCCCGATCGAGACGAACCGGTGTTGCAAGCATTTCAGCTTCATAACCGGGCCGAGTACCAGATTACGCCTTTATCAAACGACGAACGCTTTGAAATTATCAGACAGGTTCCCTCACTGTCGGCCAAGACTCTCGATCCAGAACAAGTGAAATTATTGCTGAATAACCCGGCAACGGAAAACCCATTATTCCTGCTGGTGGCATTGGAAGAAC
>NZ_CALEMX010000408.1 GCF_937910335.1 uncultured Gimesia sp.
CCCTCCTCTGACTGCCACCCTCGACGCTCTAATAAGAAACGTTCCCTCCTGTTTAGTCCGTTGCCTAAAAAACATTTGATCATTGAGTAAAAAAATGACAATACAATTTGATTGTCCCTATTGCACATCCACCTTGAAAGTACCAGATGCTACAGCTGGTAAGCAGGGAGACTGTCCGCGCTGTGGCACGAAGCTGGTGATCCCCAATCCGCTTGCAGAGGGAGCGCAAGGCTCGTCGGTGGCTCCTGCAGAAAACGTGACACCTCCGGCCCCGCAACCACCTGTTGAATCGTTGCCTACACCAGATCAATCGGTTGCTCAGGCTGACGACTCAGCTGTGGAGCCGGCTGAATCGAGACCGATGACGAGTATGACCTCACTTTATTTACGTAAGCGACGATCATCGAATCTGGGCGGTATTCTACTTTTTGTCTTTTTCTTTAGTCTGATGCTGGGAATCGCGTGGTATTTTTACTGGTTCTATGGTCCCCGTCTCGAAGGGCATCTGGTAGCAGCTCGGTTAAATTCTGAAACGGCAAAGCTGGAGCAACGGTTGCAGTCCTCAGGGTTAGAACTGTCTGACGAAATGATTCAAGCGGTCAATCTAAGTCTGAAAACAGTTCCCCGGCGCGTGAAGAGCGATTTATTGGAGATGTTATTTTATGGGCCCGAAAAGGGAGGCTTGAATATCCGATTGAAGCCGGGTGCGAAGACAGAACTGGTTCGTGTAGATCTGATGGGAGATCCTGCACTGATGGATTACATCAGCAAAAATGGAGTGGAGTTGGATCAGCCCCGGCTCGTAGAATTTCAAACTGAACTGAAACGGTTTTATACCGACTGGTACCAATTCCTGGAAACAGGGGAAGCCATGCCGGACCTGATTCACTATCGAAACAAGGTTGGCTTGAATTCCATGATGGGAGGCCTGGGTTATCATATTGAAGCCCGTGTGAATAATAAAATTTATCCCTGTGTGCATGATGATTTTCAGGGGGGGCTTTATTTTCTGGTGCCTAAGGGGACGTTACAATTCAATATTCTGGGACGCACAATGGAGAATGGATGGACGCCGTTTCCTGGAAAGTACGTCGTTCAAGTCACTCAGCAATACTCGGGTTCGTCTGAATAAATACGGTTTAAAGAAAATCAACCACCACTGAATCAGCCAGCAGGCAGCCTGCTGGCGTCAATCGAACGTGTGTTGCTGTTTCCTCTAGAAAACCTGCAGCAAGGTGTTTCTGGATTGCTGCTTGTGATAAGTCGTAGAGATCGAAACCATACCGAGTAGCAAACTCAGCGACGTTGATACCGGCCCGGCGTCTTAAACTGAAAATGATTGCTTCACGGGCACGATTCTCAGGCGACAATTCTTCCTGATCTGCGATGGGTGATTCTCCCGCATTGATTCGTTTCAACCAGGTTACGACACTGCGGTGGTTTTGTCGGCGGATACCATTCAGATAACTGGCAGCGCCAGGACCAAAACCAAAATAGGGATGTCCGGTCCAGTAGACTTCATTGTGTCGACATTCATATCCGGTGCGGGCAAAGTTAGAAATTTCGTAATGCTGTAAAGCATTGGATTCCAGATATTCCAGCGACCATTCATACATGACACCCGCTAGATCTTCCTCGGGTAAAATAAAGGCACCTGCTTTCTGTTGGCTCCAGAATGGTGTTCCTTTTTCAATGGTCAATCCATAAGTCGATATGTGTGGAATATTGAGTTGCACTGCAGCTGCGAGAGACGTTTTCCAGCATTCCAGTGTCTGGCCGGGGACGGCAAAGATGAGATCGAGACTGACATTCTCAATTTGGGATTGCAGGGCTTGGACAATATCAAAAATCTGTTGAGGTTCATGGTCTCGTTCCAGAAATGTGAGGACTTCCGCATCGAAGGATTGCACGCCTAGACTCACCCGATTTACGCCGGTTTGTTTTAGAAAGTCTTTTTTTTCATCAGTCAAATTCAACGGATTGGCTTCGATACTGAATTCATAATCATCTGCTAAACGAAAATGAGAGAAAACGGCATCCAATAATCTTTGCAGTTGATTTATGCTGAGATGCGTTGGTGTGCCACCACCTAGAAACAGGGTTTTTAGTTCGATTCCTTCGCCGACTTCGGACAATTGCTGTTCCATCGCTTCCAGATAGGCATCGATCAGATGATCTTTTTGTGCAACGAGTGTGAAATCGCAATAGCCGCATCGATGCAGGCAGAAGGGGATATGGATATAAGCAGAGCTGGGAGTTTCCTGTTGTAACACATGCATGAATCCGCTGGCTGTGTCGGCGTGCAGAAGTTTATTGAGAGAGGACTTCGCTAAACGGTGCATCACTGAAGCTCAATGCAGCCAGGACATGAGCCAAAGTTAAAATCGCATCGCATGTGGGAACCGTCTCATGGAACCAATGATATCCTGTCTGACTTCCTACGTAAACGGCCTGCTGTTTCTGCATTTGAAGATAAGAGTCTGCCAACGTTCCATTGTGCGTATGAATGTTCCATCCGGCAGGGATGTCTGTGAATTTTTCCTGAGTTTCCTGATCCAGGACAAATACTTTCTCTGCATGTTCGGCTGCCATTGCTTTCATTAAGAACTGTGAAACCAGATGGTGTGGCAGGAGAGAACCTGTTTGATCAAAAAATGCACTGCAACGACTGTCATCTTCAATCATCATTCCCAGATCAAAGTCTCCGGATTGTAAATGGCGGCTCATTTTAAGTACATCCGGATCTGATGAGTTGAGCAAGTCACGCTTTTGATGGGGAATGTCTATCCAGGAGAGCTGGCAGGGGAGTTTTTCAAATAGCGAATTGAGAGTTTCTCTCACCAATCTTAAAGAGCAGGCGATTGAAATTTTCAGAGGCCTTAGTGCATGGAAATGTTTACTGTACTGGGCGCGATAGGATTCCAGGGGATGAAATGTTCGTTGTGAGCCGGGCTGTCGTGAAGCTCTGCCAAATCCGATTTGAATGATGTCCTGGATTTTTTCCAAACCCTGTCCTGTAGAAACGGGCTGTGAATTTTCTCGCAGAAAGTCGAGTCCTGTATATGAAGGTCCATATTGAGATCCCGTGACCATGATGGCGCCTTGTGCCTGTAAATGAGTCATCGCGAATGAGAGCATCGCGGGTACGGTCAGCCCGAGGTCAATCACCCTGCAGCCATTTCTACGCAGAGCGCTGGCAACGCCTGTGATAATGTCGGGTGAAGAAGGGCGTTCGTCAAAGCCGATGACCACACTGGGGCCTCGACTTTTCTCCGTATTGAAAAGCGGACGTGACTGATCTCTTGTAGGAATCGCATGTGGCGCTGTTTTCTGAGGCGCGATGCCTTTTAATGGCAGTGATTCCCAGAGCATATTTGAAAAGGCACCGGCGATGTGCGCTGCTTGAGTACGATTGATTTCGTTCAGATAAACGCCGCGCACGCCCTCATTGGTAAATAGGTCGTGAGTGGAGACCCTCTTTATTTGTGTTTGCTGGAGTCGTTTGACAGTTTGCGGTGATAGATTTCCCGTTTCTTCCCGGTGAGGACATTCACGGCATTTTGGATTAAAGGCTGCTAATCGCGATAGATGGATTGCTTTCGAAATGGGATAGTCTTCTCCCGGACACTGAAAAAACAGTTCGGCTGTCTGCATTAATACTGGCAGTGGCTGTTGTGGAGGGAGGGGTGACAAACCGGGAATCGGTATCTCTGAGGTTTCTTTGTTTCCAGTGTGAGATTCTGATTTCGGTGAAATAGTATTCATCTCCCAATGGATTTGTTTCTTCAATTTGCAGGAACCTCGGGTAGCGTCACTCGAATTCAAAGGCAAAATCGAGTGTAATATCAGATAAACAATCTCGGAGGCGATATCCCCGGATGGCTTGAATTCGAGCGTCAATTTACGTTATCCCAATGTTTCAGGTCAATAAGAGTTATTTATGAGCCAGCATGTCACCGAACTTCTGTTAAATCCTGCCCGGTATGAATTTGGTCCGGTTGTTGTCCTGCATGGTGATGATCGGTATATGAAGCAGGAGGCTATTAAGGCGATCGAGCCGGTGGTGCTGGGGGAAGATGAAGATACCAGTATCACTCGTTTTGATGGAATTCGACTAGCGAAAGAGAACGATGTATCTCCCTCAGCTCTACCTTCTACCCTGTTTGACGAGCTGAAAACCGTTTCCATGTGGGGAGATAAGCGTTTGGTGATCGTAGACGAAGCGGAAAAATTTGTGAGCGCTTATCGTGGAATGTTAGAAAAATATCTGGATGCTCCTTCGAAAAGTTCGCTATTGATTCTGGATGTGAAATCGTGGAGCAAAGCGACACGACTAGCCAAGCGAGTGGCGAAGATCGGGTTGGATTTCGAGTGTAAAGAACTCAAAGGGGGTCAACTGGCAAAATGGATTTGCGAGACGACTGCTCAAATACATCAAAAGCAGATCTCACGGGATGCGGCTTTATTGTTGATCGAACTGGTGGGAACTCATTGTGGACAAATACATCAAGAATTAGAAAAGTTATCGACATTTGTTGGCGAGCAGCCTCGGATTGGCCCCGATGATATTCGGGCTGTGGTAGGTGGTTGGAAGGCAGAGACCACGTGGGCTATGACAGGAGCCATTCGAGATGGCAACATCGGCAATGCACTTAAGTACCTGGATAACCTGTTAGTCGCTGGTGAAGCACCACAAAAAATTCTGGGTGGATTGACTTTTGTGTGGCGAAAATACTTTAAAGCCGCTCAGTTGGCTGTGCAGGGAACCCCTTTAAAACAAGCGTTAATTGAGGCAGGTGTCTTTCCTCGCGACATTGATAGTTCCGACCGGTATCTGCGCCGATTAAGTCGTCAGCGAGCCGAAAAAATCAGCCATTGGTTGCTTGAAGCGGATCTCAATCTCAAAGGGAACAGCCGTCTCGCGCCGCGGTTAGAACTGGAACAGCTTCTGTTTCTGCTCAGCGGAAAACCATAATCGCGAGGTTTTAATGGGTTCAATAAACCTGTCACCACCGGTGAATTCCACAAACTACCTTTCAAAATTCTTTATTTCTGCCCGGAATGAATCTTGCCTTGAATATGCCACAGGGGTATAACTCAGCGTTGATAAGGTTTTTGCGAAGCTCATTGACACTGTTCGAACCTTGCAGTGATTGTTAAAGTTTCGCCATTCTATTGGGATCGCAGACGCACATTGAGGTGAAGCATGTCGTCCGAACTCGTGGATCCAGATGATGCGTCCAGCATTTATGAGGAAGCTCCTCTGGAAGCGGATCGTCACAAATGGATCGAAAGCCAAAAGAATGGCTCTGATCTCGGCAAACTCGCTATTTCCGATTGGTATACAAATCATTGGTACTATTTTTGTATCGGAAAAAGGATTGAGCATCTATTGGGTAATCGCTGCTGGCAGGAATTCAGTGAAACTCATTTTGGGTTTTTGAAATCGCTTCAATTAGAAGATGATTTACTGGCAGACCGAATTCTTGATCGAATATTTTTGATGCGAATGGAAAATCTCGACATCATTATTTGGGCCAGAGAATGGAACTTAGAGCTTGAGCGTGTGATGGATATTCTCGAATTAATTGACATCAACTCTGCTCGTCTTGAACCAGTTTTATCCTGATTCAATATAGTGAATAATGGATGATTCGAAACCACCTTCGCCCTCTCCGGAAGATCAATCTCAGGTGGTTGCCGTTGATCGTCTGCGCGGGCTGTTCCGTGGTCTTCGCGTTGTCAGTCTATTGACGCTGTTGAGTCGTATTCTGGGCATGGTCCGTGATATCGGTATGGCGACGTTGTTCGGCAATGGTCCGATCATGGATTCCTTTTCCGTTGCTTTCAAATTACCCAATCTCATGCGGCGACTGTTGGGCGAAGGTGCGCTTTCAACGGCTTTTCTTCCGACCTATATTCGGGAGCATGAACAGAATGGTCGCGCGTCATCCTGGCAGCTGGTTACGGCGGTTCTGTTCTGGTTGATGGTATTTTCCACTTTAGTGGTAGCAGCTGGTGAAACGCTATTAATTATTTTGAGTACCACGGGAAATCCGGGATCGGAAGCACAACTTTTGTATTGGTTGTCTGGCCTGCTGTTACCCTATTTGATATTGATTTGCCTGGCCGCTCAGATCAACGCCACTTTACACGCACTCAATCATTTTTCCGTTCCTGCACTCCTTCCCACAATTTTGAATCTTTTCTGGATGGCGGGTATCTGGCTGATCGCGCCGTTCTTTGCCGAGCCGCATACAAAAATTACCGTCATATGCGTATCGATCCTGGTAGGAGGCGTCTTTCAATTATTATTGCCGTTATTGAAATTGTTTCGAATGGGTTATCGTCCCCGGATGAACTGGCAGAGAGGATTTACGCAGGTTCAAACCATCGCAATGATTATGGCACCGATTGTTGTGGGATTATCCATCACTCAACTTAATACTCTGATTGACAGTCTTCTGGCGTGGGGAATGGCACAACCGGAAGGAGTGCATACTGATACCTCTGATCTGAGTCTTCCCTTCTGGCAGATCTTTGAATCGGGAACAGCCTCCGCACTCTATTTTGGTCAAAGGATGTATCAGTTTCCTTTGGGAGTATTCGGTGTGGCGCTGGGAACGGTTCTGTATCCCCGGCTTTCCAGGCATGCGGAAAGAAAAGAGGGAGACTTTTTACGTCAGGATTTATTGTTGGGACTGCAACTGGTTCTGGGAGTAGGGTTGCCTGCTAGCATGGGGCTGTTTTTAATGGCAGAACCATTAGCACTGCTCTTGTTTCAATATGGTGACTTTAACGTATTTGACGCATTACAGACTGCCGAAATGATTCGCTATTATGGCATCGGCGTTTTTGCTTTTATGGCGGTGCTGATCCTGAATCGTGGATTCTATGCGATTGGTGATACGCGTACCCCTGTCAAGATTGGTGTGTTGATTGTGCTTTGTAATCTCAGCTTGAATTTGGTTCTGATCTGGTGGCTAAAGGGGAAAGGTCTCGCGCTGGCGACTTCTTTGTCTGCGATGATTCAGGCTGGTTTGAGTCTCTGGCTCATCAGAGAAAAAGTAGGGGCGCTTGATCTTTCAAAAATCCTGGGCACCTTCCTGCGGAGCTGCCTGGCAACGATCTTGATGGCGGTGATTATCATTCTGGAATTGCAGATGATTTCCGCTGCGGACGACTTTTTATATCGTTTGATGCGTGTCTTCATTCCCGTGTTTTCCGCAGTTGCCATGTATTTGCTGTTAGCACGTATGTTGGGGTTAGATGAAATCATGACACTGATGCGTTCTGTTAAGAAACCGGTCGACAAGGAGTAGTTTTCCGAACGGTCTCGATGAAATAAGCCAACAAGAGGAAATACGCCGACGGGAGAATTAGATACATGTTCCAATTTCACGTCTGGTGTTAATGTATTGGTTGGACGCAAAAAAAGAAAAGCCTTCCAGACATTTCCGGAAGGCTTAACTGAATTTGCTCTATTCTGTTTTTAAGTACTGTCACTGATTTAGAATTCGCCGAGGACTTCACCACCGCTGCGGGTACTCAATGCACGATAGGTATCCAGGTCGATATTCTCACTGATTGAGCGTGTAGAACCATCCATTAGCAGGGCATGTACGATGCCGATGTGATAGCTGCGGGCAGTGACAGCAGCATAAGTCGGGCTGGTGCATGATTTGGCTTCCCGGCAGGATGTGTAGTCACCTGCGCCTATCGCACCGCTGGCACTGGGTACAGAAATTTTGGTATTGGGAGTCAGAGTGGTGGTAAAACCTGTCTGATGAACGCGACCATCTACCCATTCTGTATGACCACTGTTGCCTTTGTTTGAACCGCCGCCACTAATTAACGACTCTATTCCGCCGGCAACACTGGGAGTTGTGGATGTGCCGGCATCGCCATCTCGATTGTAAGCAGTAAACGCTTTGACTTCCGCGAAACAGAGTGTGTTACTCATACCATCAGTGAAATCGCGTGGCTTCGTTTTGCTGTTCGGATAAAACGCACCATCGCCACCACTCAGGTTGGAATTGGTAAAGACCCGCCAGGTCCCCCCATTATATCCGTAGCTGACTGGATAGTGTTCCGGTGCGCCGGCGGAAGTCAGGCGTGTTTTGTCATTCACTTCGCTGGGACACATGAAGAAAGGAGTCCGCGTATAAGCAATACTGAGGTCGGTTTGGTTATCATAGGTTTTAGTAAAATCAATTTTGTTAAACAGATTCGCGCCATCTGCATAGGGGAGGAGACGGGCATGAATTGACCATTGCCCCCCTTGGGTGTATCCACCGGCCCCATCTGGACTGACGCAAAAGGCAGGTGGGAATGCTGTGAACGCACTTTGGTAGTTGTGTAATGCCAGTCCAATTTGCTTCAGGTTATTTTTGCATTGACTGCGACGAGCCGCTTCACGTGCCTGCTGCACTGCAGGCAGCAGGAGAGCAATCAAGATCGCGATAATCGCGATGACGACCAGAAGCTCAATGAGTGTAAATCCGTGATTGCGTTCCCCGGGTTTCCGGCTTTGTTGAGATTGTTGCCCCATTTCTTTTCTACCTCCTAAAAAAGATGCTGGCAACGTGCAAACTGATACTACGAGTATCGGAATGGGAAGGCCGTCTTGCCGTGATTTCAGTAAACTGTTTCTACTTGACAAAGGGTCCTTGTTGACACTGAGTCTCAAAGTCAGTATGTTAGCCGCAAGTTGAGATGCTGACAAGTTTGAATGGCCTCTGATTTTCACATTTTTTTATGTGAAAATCAGGATTTTCGCGAATATGGCGGCAAATTGATGCACTTTGAGGCTTCATTTTTGATTGCCCCGTTCATCTCAAGTCAGAAGCGTCTCATTATCAGGAAGTGACTTGAAGTGTCGTGCTGAGGCTATGAAACCCTGAAATTAAGTAAGAAATAGAATTATTTATGAGTGATCCGAAAAAAGAAGAATCCATCCTAGCCAAACCAGATGTCAAAGCGGAAATCGCTGCAGAAGTCATTTCCTCGGAAGCGATTCTCAAAGGGAATTCTGAGGTGTTAATTCAGCATGGAGACTCAATATACCGCTTGCGCATCACCCAAAACGGGAAACTGATCCTTTGTAAGTAGCAATCCCGATCACAGTTTTGGTGCGTTATTATAAGAGTGAAGTGAGAGTATCTCAGGAAGGTTTGGATGACCTACTGTGAAAAAGCAATCTGCAGGCTCTCAAGAATATCCTGCTCCAGAGCTGGATCGCGTCCGCGGGGAATCCAGCCCGGAGTGGAACTACGTTCTTGTACCAGATTGAGATCACGCCTCAGGCTGAGTTCCTGTTGAAAGGTTGCGCCGCCCGGTGCACTTGATGTTTGAGTATGAACGTCTTCAATTTCCTTGAAAGCTTCGACTCCCAGCAAATAGCCCCCTTCTATGGGTGTCACACTGACAAAAACTCTGCGTCGGATCGATTGCAGGCTACTTTCCATGCGATTGTCGAAGCCTACGGAATCGCCGTGCCAGGGTTCTAATAAATTGGATCCCACTTTGTATCCTGTTTCAATCCTGCCATCCAGCTTGTTTTCTCGGGCGATCGTAAATTTATAGGTGTGGATCGTATCGACCACCCGCTCCCAAACGACATCTTGATTGGTTCCCGAAATTTGAATCGGACTCGACGGAGTTGCTGGCGCAGCATGAAATCCACTCGATGCACAACTGGTACATAAAGTACATAACATGATAAATTTTATGAGGTTACAAATCATATCCGGGTGTCGTCACTCAGACTACTTTACGAAATCTCGCTGCCGGGACAGGCTAAATCAGAGTGTTCAATCGTTAATTGATTTGACAGGGAAAGTGAAAGGGGATTGGCTGACTCTTTTCAGATAGCCGCGCAGTTTCCCAGATTGATAATTCTGGGGCAAGATCACTTTGAAAATCCATTTGTAATGTTTGTTCAATAAGTTCCCGAGCCTACTCACAGAAAAGAATTCTGTTTAGAATAATTGTTTGAAGTGATTGTCTTAAAACGTTTTAACCACTTTACAGGTAAGCATCATGGAATACTTTGCAGACGTACCCCAAATTGAATACGAAGGCCCTCAGAGCAAAAATCCACTTGCGTTCAAGCATTACAATCCGGAAGAGATTCTGGAAGGGCAGTCGATGCGGGATCTCTTCCGATTCAGTATCTGTTATTGGCATACATTCCGTGGAACGGGAAGTGATCCGTTTGGGTCTGCAACGCTTCAACGTCCGTGGGATGATGGTTCGAATTCCATCGAGAATGCTCTTAAGCGAGTGGATGTGGCTTTTGAATTCTTTGAAAAATTACAAGCCCCATATTACTGTTTCCACGACAAAGATGTTTCTCCCGATGGCGCAACTCTGAAAGAGGCGAACGAAAATTTTGATCAGATCGCCGATAAGTTATTGGAATCTCAAGAGCGCACCGGCATTAAGCTCTTATGGGGGACTGCCAACATGTTTTCGCATCCGCGTTTCATGCATGGTGCTGCCACGAGCCCGAATGCCGATGTCTTTGCCTATGCTGCAGCGCAGGTCAAAAAAGCGATGGAAGTAACTCATCGGCTGGGTGGAGAAAATTATGTGTTCTGGGGTGGCCGTGAAGGCTATATGAATTTATTCAATACTGATATGAAACGCGAACTGGATCATTTAGCGCGATTCATGCACATGGCGGTAGAGCATGCTCAGAAAATTGGATTCAAAGGACAGTTTCTGTTTGAGCCCAAACCAAAAGAACCCACGAAACATCAGTATGATTTTGACGCTGCTGCCTGTCTGAATTTCCTGCGTGCTAATGATTTAATGGATCATGTTAAACTGAATATTGAAACGAACCATGCGACACTAGCTGGTCATACCATGATGCATGAACTGGTTTACTCTTCGTTTCAGGGAGCCTTGGGAAGTATTGACGCAAACACCGGAGATTTATTACTTGGCTGGGACACCGATCAGTTTCCCACTGATATTTATCTGACGACTCAATGTATGTTGGCGATTTTCGATCAGGGGGGATTGGCCCCCGGTGGTGTCAATTTTGATGCCAAAGTTCGCAGGGAAAGCTTTGAGCCGATCGATTTGTTTTATGCACATATCGGTGGTATGGATGCTTTTGCCCGTGGCGCGAAAATCGCGGCGCAGATTCGTAAAGACGGTGTTCTTTCTGATTTTGTCGCTAAACGATATGCCAGTTACGATGAAGGCATCGGCAAACAAATCGAATCGGGCGGTGTTTCTTTTTCCGATCTGGAAACTTATATGCTGGAGAAAGGTGATTCTGCCCCTAATTTGAGCGGTCGTCAGGAATGGATTGAAAATGTAATCAATGATTATCTCTGATCGATAAATGACTTTCATTTTTGAAGTGAAAATAACTCTTTGTATTCATTGAATACAAAGAGTTGTTTTTTTGTTTACCTCGACGGAATTTTATCTCTGCGCACTGCGAAATTCGGGAGTATGCTTTATTCAGGGTCTTAATCCCTGTTTTTTTTAAGCATGGTTGTATCGATTTTACCGCTTATGAAATCTTTTTAGATTCGGTATGACAGAACGAATTCGATCGTGTTGTATGAGCCTCTTGATATCACAAAAATTACGAGGAAGAGAGATGATTAATTCAATTATGGATACCTGCCGAGAGTATTCCACTTTTTATGCCAACTATCTGAATAAGAGGTGGGATAATATTTCACCGATGGAATACGGCCTGGTTCTGGTAGCGATCGCAGTCATTGGCTGGTTGCTGATGAGAAATGGCGCCCGTAAAATCTGAGCAGTCATTTTTAAATTGCCTGCGCGAATTTGATGCTGGTGAAAAGACCGGTTTCGCCTCCCAGAATGTCTGGATGTTCCTCTCTCAGAATTCCTCTTGCCTGCTTTTAGAAAATGACTAAGATTCCCGTCCTTCCTGTGGGAGCTTGTTTGAATTGATCCAAAAAGAACACCTTGTTTTTTGTTTTTTTTGAAAAACGATGCAATCAGTCAGTCCACTGAATGCCGATGAATTCAACAACCATCGGGATAATGATATTTTATTATATTAAAAAAATGCCTGACGGATGGTGAATTTTTTATTTTTCACTCAATTCACCCGTCGACGATGGCATTGGTTACACATACAATAGAGCTAGATAGTATTCTGTCGTTTCAATTTCCGTCGGAGGATCCTAAACCTATGCATGGACCGGAATCATTAGTGGTGAGTGCTTAGCACTACCCGATTCGCCGTCCTTCTTGCAGCGACCCCACCGTCGCAACGTAATGACAGTAATACGATAAAAGTCGTGACCTCAACGAGGCACGGCTTTTTTTTACAGATGGTGAAAATTTGCACTCAACCAGTGGCATAAGAGCGGCATAAGAAATAGATCAGTTCTCAAAGAAAGTGCGTTCCGTTCTTGAAGCCTGTCGTCGGAATTGGCACAATCAAAGAGCTCGAGCCTGTCGTTGAATTCTGTAAGAGTGAACTATCATATGAATGTGTCTAAGTCTTCTCTCGGCAAATCTTTTTCTCAGACGTTTCTGAAATCATTTTCCCGATCAAAACTTTTTTTGAAAGGGAATTTGTGGGTTTGGCCGATTCTCGGAACGATATTATTATTAATCGTCGGATTCATCGTGCGGTCAGTCGTTGAACAGTCGAGTAAGCAGACCGTCTCAGATAATCTGGTGACGATACTCAATGCTGATGTGGCCGCATTAAGTATCTGGCTGGAGCGTGAAGAATCGACGGCGGAAGTGCTGGCAAATGAATCTCGGATTCAAGAATTGGCGAAAGAACTCGTCACGATTGATCAACAGAACCCCGATGATAATCAAGCCTTGTTGCGTTCAAAATCCTTAACAGAACTTCGGAAAGAGTTCGAATCGGAACTGGAGCATCTGGGATATTTGGATGTCGGTCTCTTCAACCTCAATGGAAAGGTTTTAGCGTCCACCCGCGATGAACCAATTGGTCGCGCAGACTTGCCGATTCAGAAATCAGCACTGGATCAAGTGCGTCAAGGAGAAGCTACTGTCACGCGTCCCTTTGAGAGTGTCTTTGCGCGCAAGGATGATTCGGGTGTCTTAAAAGCCAGTTTACCTACGATGCTCGCCATGGCGCCAGTTAAAGATGAATCGGGAGAAATCATTGCGGCTTTGGCCTTATTGATTCGGCCTGAAGTCAATTTTACTCGTATCCTGTCTGTTGCCAGGGCAGGGAAAACGGGAGAAACATATGCCTTTGATAAAAAAGGTGTCATGTTGTCTCAAAGTCGGTTTGATGAAGATTTAAAGCAGATTGGATTAATACCAGACCGCGAAGATGCCCGCTCGATTCTGAATATTCAAATTCGTGACCCAGAGGTCAATATGGTCAGCGGAAATCGTCCGACTTTAAGACTTGCAGATCGGCCTTTGACTCAGATGGCCTCTACCGCTGTTCAAAATCAGAGCGGTGTAGATGTGAATGGATACAGAGATTACCGTGGAGTTCCTGTAGTAGGAGCGTGGACATGGCTGCCCGAATTTGAAATGGGGGTTGCGACTGAGATGGATATGACAGAAGCATATCGACCCATTTATCTGCTGCGGTATAGCTTTTGGGGACTATTTGGCTTGTTGGCACTGGGGTCTGTTGCCATATTCATCTTTACCGTGATGCTTGCGAAAAAAGAACAGGAAACCCGAAGTGCCGTAATTAAAGCAAAACAATTGGGTCAGTACTCGCTCGATGAAAAACTGGGTGAAGGGGGCATGGGAGTAGTCTATCGCGGACATCATGCCATGCTGCGGCGACCAACGGCAATCAAGCTACTGAATATTGAGAAAACAACGGATGAAGCTGTTGCCCGTTTTGAGCGCGAAGTGCAGATGACCAGTCAACTGAATCATCCGAATACAATTGCCATTTATGATTACGGTCGCACGCCGGAAGGTGTGTTTTATTATGCGATGGAATTACTGGAAGGCATTGATCTCGATGAACTGGTCAAAAAATTTGGTGTCCTGCCGGAAAGTCGCGCGATTCATCTATTGAAACAGATTGCCGGTTCGCTTTCTGAAGCTCACGATCTGGGAGTCATTCACCGGGATGTGAAACCGGCTAATATCTTTTTGACGCATCGTGGAGGCGTTTATGATTTCATCAAACTACTGGATTTTGGTCTGGTGAAGGCCATCGACGGAAGAGAACAGGCATCTTTGACTTCCGCTAACGCCATGGCGGGTACACCCATGTATCTTTCTCCCGAGGGGATTAATACTCCCGACAAAGTGGATGCCCGCAGTGACCTTTATGCCTTTGGGGCTGTCGCCTTTTATCTGCTAACGGGAACAACTGTGTTTGACGGTGAATCAATCATTGAAATCTGCATGAAGCATACTCGGGAACAGCCCGATACTCCTTCCCGGCGATTAGGGAAACCTGTGTCCGAGGGTCTGGAGCAAATCATTATGCAATGTCTTGAAAAAGATCCTGCCAGACGACCTGAGTCAGCGGGAGAACTCGTCCAGCAACTTTCTGAATGTCAGTTAGACGAGAAGTGGACGATTCAGGATGCCAGTGAATGGTGGAAACATAATATGGTTTTTGGTGCCACATTGATTCAATCGTCTCCTGAGATGGAACCTGCGACCAGTTCCACGCCTGATGCGACCTTGATCGTCAATCTATCGAATGAAAAGTAAGCGTGTGATTGATGTTACCCAGAACGATTTTAAAGACTGCACATTTCAGCGTGTCATTTTTTGCTCGTTTCCAGCGGGACAAAAATGGGAGGATCGGTGCTTGTATCGGAGGGAGAACCGGGTCGATTTGCCAGTATCCCTGGTGCTGCTGTCTGGCTATGGTCGGTTCCAGCGTAGACACCGAAATCGTTGAAGAAAAATTTCTTGGCGATCCGATACACCCAGCTCTTTTCTGGTACTTCATTTCCAGGTGAGTATTGTGATGTCCGCGTTTCGAGATTTTCCAGTTCCTGGAGTGCCTGTTTGCGTGCTGTGGAATCTTTGGCTCCATGTTTATTGACCAGATCGATCAGCAAATCGGGACGCTCGAGAATAATACAACCACGCGTATTTTGCTGCACAACCTGTCGAAAATCTTTCAAAAATTCCGATTGTACAAATTTTTCTTTCAAAGTTTTTGTTTTATCGTGAATGGATTCCGTGGCAAACTGGATGACAGGACAGGGTTCAATATCTCCCCAGGGGTTGATATGGTGGCTGAGTCCCGTCGCAGCCGGGCAGAGGGCGGCACCATCGTGGTCAAAATAGGCATCGATCACGGCAATTGGTTTTCGGGAACGGATATCCACAACAAACTTTCGGGCGCGTAATTGCTCTTCCGGTGAAAGGGCTAATTCCGGGTTTGGTTCCGGTCCTGCCACACGATAGATGTGATACCAGCAATACATCACGCCCATTTCAATGAGCTTATCAACCCACTCTTCGGTAAGTAGATCATCAATGTTGGATTTACACAAACTGGTGCAGACTCCCGTGAGCAATTTATTATTCAGGCAATTTTGTATGCCCTGCATTGTCTTTTCATAGACATCATTGCGCCCTCTGCGGAGATTGCTGATTATTTCATTGCCTTCCACACTGATCAGGGGAGTTGCGTTACCCAGCTTGCGAAGCTTTTTGGCAATTTCATCTGTGATAAACTGGCCGTTTGTAAAAATCTGAAAATAACAGTCCGGGTGTCGTTCCAGGATTTCCAGTAATTGAGGATGCATAAAAGGCTCTCCCCCCAGTATCCCGAAAAAAGAATTCCCCATTTCCTTCGCTTCGGAAATGAGTTTGGACATTGCTTCGACATCAATTTTTTCCTGCTTGGCTGCTACATCAACCCAACAACCCTGACAGCGCAGGTTACAACTATTAATGACCGAGATATAAAGAAAGGGGGGGAAGAATTCTCCGCGTTTCAGACGCTTTTTATGCTTGTGGACTGAAAGTGCGCCTTTGAATCCAAAATTGTAAGCCAACTTCCAGACGAGGCGTTTATCTGTCTCCAGCAAGACGCGTTTGGCCATTTTGAAATACATAAAGGGTCTCAGTTCTGTAGGAGTATACAATTTTGTGAACAAGATTGTTCAACACAGTCAATTCTACTCATTAAGGAGTCTAGAAGCACCTGTATCCATGAAAAAATACTCAGAATTAATGCATAGTACACAAACATTACAGTACTCACTGTAAATTGCATGAATTTCATGCTATAATGCATAGTTCTGAAATTTCTTTTTTTGACTTTAGAGTATAATTCTTATAGTTTCTAAATTTAAATAAAGACGGTATCAGCCGCTCAAACTGAAAATCCTGTATTTTGATTCAAAATGATAAAGAGCCAGAGGCAATTGATGGAGCTAGTTGGACGTAGATACGATA
>NZ_CALEMX010000409.1 GCF_937910335.1 uncultured Gimesia sp.
GAAGCGTAGGAAATGCGATAAAGTATGATGCAAAGCGGAAACGATTGATCGTAGACGGTCAACGACATTTAACCCCCGCTGAAAAGCAACGCCTGCAGAAAATGGTGCCCGTTGAAAAAGGCCCCAATGGCAAATTGACAGGTGGCACCACACTGGAGCAGGAATTTTATGATGCCGTTGAGAAAGTTTATGCCCGCTCTGCCCGGCTCAGCTACATTGAGCAAATGCGAGCTTCCCTGCGTGGTAATCCTGAAGTAGCCGGCTCGATCAATAAAAAACAGGAAGGGACAATTGACGGCAAAAAGATCGGCAAAATCGAGCAGTACAAAAAGTCTCTGGAGCGATATGAACAAAATCTTGCCAAAGCAGATCAGACCTATAAATTAGACCATCTTAATAAACACTGGGCTGAAATTCAGGGAATGCGGGCCAGTCTCGTCAATCCGATCCGAGGACTGGAAGACGAGATGAAAACCGAAGCCTCAAAACTGCTCACTGCAGAACAAATTGCTTTAGGACCCGTACCACCTGCCGACACACAAATGTATCGCTTGAATATGTTAACAACTGCCAGCCTGACCATCCTCGGAATCATGCTTCTAGTCGGCTTCGGAACCAGAATCGCCGCAATAGGCGCAGCAGGCATGCTGATGTCATTCTATCTGGTCATGCCCCCCTGGCCCGGAGTTCCACCAGCACCAGGACCTGAACACAGTTTGTTTGTAAATAAAAATATCATTGAAGCCATCGCATTATTGGCCATCGCCAGTCTGCCTACAGGAACCTGGTTTGGCATCGATGCTTTGATTTCTCGTTTTTTCCGCAAAAAGAAAAAACCTACTAAGTAAAGCTATTGATTCCACCAATAATTTCGTAGGAATTGTAGAAAAATCTAATAAAAACCGTATTTTCAGACTAAAATCGAACAACTTAATCATTCCAGACCGGAAATCGATACGCGATGCGTATCAGGAGCAAAAATATGAATTTAACTCCCGAACAGGAACAAATCGGCAAAGATAACTTTAACGAAGCAGTAGCGTTTTCACGGCGTGATTTCATCACAGCAGCCGCTGCAGCTACCACTGGTTTAGGTGCCGCCTATTTTGGCTATGAAAAACTCAA
Source organism: uncultured Gimesia sp. (assembly GCF_937910335.1). Taxonomy (GTDB): domain Bacteria; phylum Planctomycetota; class Planctomycetia; order Planctomycetales; family Planctomycetaceae; genus Gimesia. The sequence goes on from NZ_CALEMX010000409.1 coordinate 1,126, forward strand.
AGGCGAACCAGTCAAAGTCGGCTTCATCGGAACCGGTGACGAAGGGAGTGTGCTCATCACTCAACATCCCCCCGAATACATGGAAATCGTCGCCATTGCCGACTTGCGACCGTCAAACCGCATGAAAGCTTTGCACGGTCACGGCAACGAGCATCGTGTGGGATTGATCGAAAAACTGGGCCAGGAAAAAGCATCGAAAATCAAACAATTCGATGACCATAAGTCTTTGATCGCAGCCAAAAATGAATTAGGGCTGGAAGCAGTTGTGATTGCCGTCCCACTCAGTCAGCATGCCCCCATTGCAGCTGCCGCTTTAGATGCCGGTTTGCATGTACTCTCTGAAAAACTGATGGCACATAATATTACCGAATGTAAAGACCTGATTAAAAAAGCACGCGATAATAAACTGCTACTGGCAGTAGGCCACCAGCGTCATTACAGCGTGCTCTACGAAACTGCCAACGAGCTGATTAAAGAAGGCAGGCTCGGTGACATCAGACACATTCGCGCCCAATGGCACCGCAACAATAGCTTCCCCGGTCGCGACAGTTGGCGCAAAAGTGTTCCCGATGAAGACACAAAAGCACTGGAAGCCAAAGTCAAAGAGTATGGCTACGATGACATGGACGAACTGGTCAACTGGCGTCTGTATAACAAAACCGGTGGTGGATTGATGGCAGAACTCGGAAGCCACCAATTGGATGCCTGCAGCATCTTTCTAGGAAAAGTCCACCCCATTGCCGTGCAAGGTTATGGCGGGAAAAATTTCTATGGCGTCAAAGGCATTGGCTCCAAAGACAAACAGGAAGACGATCGCGAAATCGATGACCATGTCTATGTGACCTTCGAATTCCCAGGTCCCAATTACGATGCCAAAACCAATCCACGCGATATCTGCATCGTGACTTATTCATCAATCAATACCAACCGCTGGGAACCTTATGGGGAAACAGTCCTGGGTAGCCGCGGCACATTGATCATGAAGACCGAAAAAGAGGCACTGCTCTTCAAAGAAGCCAGCCCCTCGACAGGTGGCGGTGGACCAGACCAGCGTCTATGGGTCATCAACTCCAGTGATGGGAGCGGCCCGGTTCTGGACGCGTATGAAACGACGGCCCCTTCTGCTGCCGCTTCCGACGTAAACCGGGCGATTGGCGAAAAAATCAGCCGCGGATACACGGAAGAAATGGAGCATTTCTGCCACTGCGTTCGCACCAATAACTTCAAAGGCCCTTATGAAGGTGGTTTGAAATGTAACGGAACAGTAGCGATGGCCGATGCCATTATGGCTCTGACTTCCAACCTGGCAATGAAGCACAAAATTCGGATTGAATTCAAACCCGAATGGTTTGATCCTGATAACCCAGCCACACCGGAAGCTGATTTTGCAGATAAAACTGCTTGATCATTGTCTATTGAATTCAAACGCTAATTCAATCATGATTCAACAATGCCGAGGAATACCCACCTCGGCATTGTTTCTTTTTAAATTATTCAGCACCTCAGCTCTAAGGAAATTCACGTGTCGCAAGGACGCAAGGCAGGCCTGTTGCTTATTTTTGTGACGGTCTTTATCGATTTGCTCGGTTTCGGAATCGTCTTACCGTTACTGCCTCGATACGGAGAACACTTTGAAGCAGGTGGCGGCACGCTGGGTCTACTGATGGCATCCTTTTCTGCGATGCAGTTTCTGTTTGCGCCAATCTGGGGACGTCTCTCTGACCGTGTTGGCCGACGCCCGATACTGATTCTGGGACTCGCAGGCTCCACCATCTTTTACGGCATGTTTGGCTTCGCAACATCACTGGGTAAAGAAGGCATGTTTCTGGGAATTGGTGCCTTATCCTGGTTATTCACTACACGCATCGGTGCAGGAATCGCCGGTGCAACGATCCCAACAGCGCAAGCTTATATTGCAGACATTACCGGACCCAAAGAACGGGGAAAAGGCATGGCGCTCATTGGCGCGGCATTTGGTATCGGTTTCACGTTTGGACCTTTGATCGGGGCCGCCTTTGTCTCTTCCGAAGTGGGCGCTACACCGAGCGCGGCGCCGGGATATGTTGCCTGCGTTCTTTCGGGAATTGCCGCTTTACTCTCGATTTTCATGTTGCCCGAATCTCTCAGTAAAGAGAAGTCAAATTCACTTTCCAAACGTCTACACTGGTTTGATATCAACAGTTTCCGCCATGCTCTGACTCGCCCACAAATTGGTTTGATCCTGTTTACCATATTTTTAACCACTTTCGCCTTCGCACAATTCGAATCCACTCTCTCCCTGCTGACTCAAGAACTGGGATTTGCCGCCCGTAGTAACTTTTACGTTTTTGCATACATCGGATTAATCCTGACGCTCAGTCAGGGAATTCTGGTCAGACGTTTGATCCCCAGAATTGGTGAATATCGTATGGGAATGGCAGGGATTATCTTGATGGTGGCAGGCCTGCTCCTGATCGGCGTTGCAGGTAACTCTGGCTCCTACGCTTTGCTGTATGCCGTCCTCCCTATCTCTGTCGTTGGTTTCTCTGCAACCACCCCTTCTCTGCAATCACTTCTGTCACTCAATACACCAGATGATGAGCAAGGCGGAGTCCTGGGAGTCGGACAAAGCATCTCGGCTTTGGCCCGCATTCTGGGTCCACTGGCCGGGATTGTTCTCTTTAAAGGAACGCAAAACGGTTTGATCCCGGGCAGTATCAACTCCCCCTATTACGTCGGTGCGGGCATCATGCTGATGGGACTCCTGTTGATGAGCGGCCTGAAATCTAAGACTACAAATTCAGACAGTACCGCTAAATCTGATACCTGAAATAGCACAAAAAGTAATCCAAATAACCCGATCTTGCCCTGAAGACTCGATTCTGTTAATGATATATCCCGTTTGAATTCAAAATTACCAGACCGACACTTTAACAGGCACGGATGCCATGCGTTATCGATTCTTAAATTCCACATGGACCAGACCCGTTCTACTAGTCCTGGCCACTCTCCCTCTCATGACAGCCAGTTATGCTCATATAGCCGGATCACGGCCTCAAAAATCAAAGGCAGGTGAGCCTAGGCCTGCATTGGCTTTCGAAACCTATCTTGTTGACACCGGCCCTGTCAAAGAAACAACACGCACCGTCGGAGCTCGTTTTCGTTTTAAGAACCTCAGCAAACATACAGTCACCGTAAAAAAACTCGTCCCCAGTTGTGGATGCCTTAATCCTCAGCTGGAGAAAAAAGTCTACCTGCCCAACGAAGTCGGCGAGTTTCAACTCAAAATGGAAACTGCTGGAGAATCACCCGGCCAGAAAGAATATTTTGTCGATTTCAACTACGAGGATACTCAGGAACGCTCCACAAGGCTAACACTCAAACTGGAATTACCTACCCGCAGACTTGTCGTGAAACCCAAAGCGCTGGTCGTCTATCAATTCACACCCGGTCGCACCACACACCCTGTTACCGTTTCCGATTATCGCGCAGGAACCGATTTCAAAATCATCAGTGTGGAAAGCACGACAAAGTACGCCAAAGCAGAACTCGGCAGCCTGGAAATCAAGAATGGGATTCGACAGCAGAAACTGAATGTGATCGTCGAGGACACCATTCCCCCCGGAAAGCATAATGGACTGATTGTCATCAAAACCAATGACACCGATTTCCCAGAACTTTTTGTTCCGATCATCATTCAAGGTCCCGATCGAAAGACGGCGCAAAGAAACAAGACTGTTTCTCCAATTGCCAATTAGACCTCGCTTAAATGCCGTTCCCCATGAGACTTAAGCGAATTCCACAAAACTGATTTCTCAATCTTTCGGAAATCCTTCAGATTCTTGTACGGAATCCCGTCCGGAGGGTCACTATTAGTGATAGAGACCCGTTTCCCATGTGCTTTCGCGGGTTCTGACTTCAAATGAACTTAGACGGCTCGTAATTTCTTCAACGGACAATGGTGCTTTATGCGTTTGACATTAAGAACATTAATCGCCTACCTGGATGACGTTCTCGAACCCAATCAGATTAAAGAGATTGGGAAGAAGCTCGAAGAAAGCAGCTATGCTTCCTCGCTTGTTGACCGAATCAAAGACGTCATGCGCCGACGACGCCTGACCGCTCCAGAAATAGAAGGGGCTGGTTCCAACCCGGATGCCAATACGATTGCCGAATATCTGGATAATACATTAACACCAGAGATCGTAGCTGATGTTGAAAAAGTCTGCCTGAATTCTGATGTCAATCTCGTGGAAGTTGCTGCATCTCATCAAATTTTAACACTGGTTCTCGGAGAACCAGCAACAGTCAATGCAAATACACGCGAACGGATTTATGCTTTAGGCCCCATCGCAGATGAACACGTCTTGGGTTCCGTCGCTCCCGGAGTAGAAACAGCACCAAACCAGAACAATACTACTTCAGAACCAGGCCAGCAGCCTGCACAAGATCCCTTAAGAAGTAGCGTTCCTGCAAAAGATCCCGAGCCTTTTTCTTCCCGCATTCCCGACTACCTCAAGACGAAACCATTATGGAAACGGTTCACACCTTATTTCCTGATCTTGTTAGCAGCCGGCGTCTGGGCAGGCCTTTTCTTTGGCGATCCCACTTTTTTTTCAAATCAAGACACGTCGACGCAACTAGCAAGTCATTCACAAGATAATCAGGTAGCCCCTATTCCTGTACCGGCAGACACCGAGCAGACAGAAACTGGCTCTGCTGAAAATCAGCCAGTAACGACACAAACAACAGCCACAGATGGCCAATCTTCAACGAAAACTCCTCAGTCAGCCCCGATGGACAAGAAACCGCTGGCATTCGATGCGCCACCTCCGGCAGATGCAGAGAATGAGAGCGTCGCAAAACCCAACCCAACAAAGACTCCCTCTGTTGAACCACCCGCAGCGACACAGACTGTAAAGACTGACACGACGAAAACAAAACCACTTTCGACACCGCCCGCAACTACAGCCCCCGATAAAACTGTCGCACTGAATACGGCTAACATCCCAAAAAACAAAATCCCACAAAAAATTGAATTAGCAGATGTTCCAGAAAAGGCACCGGCTGCTCAAATCGAATCTGAGAACGGCTTCTTTCTAACTCGCGCAGGAGACAAACGCGAATTCGCAGACAAAAATGACTGGGTCTCCCGTTCAAAGGTCAGTCCGATTCAAGCTGGCATGCCCGTTGCTTCACCCGAACCATTCACCGCACGAATCAATATACCAGAAGCCCTCTGCAAGGTCGTACTACTTCCCGGCACCGCTGTTACGTATGAAGGCAAAAATAAAGCCGCTGAAATGGGTTTTAAGATCCAGGAAGGCCGAATCCGTATTGAAGCATCACGTGGATTAAATGACGCAAAAAATGCAGCGGGCCCCATTCTATCGATAAAAGTAAGAAACGAGCTCTGGCGAATTGAACTTGTCACCACAGACAGTGTTTGTGGGATTGAAATCGATGCAGTACAGCCAAGCAAACCCGGGGAGGCACTTGGCGATAATAGTTATACCGGAATTTTATATACCTACTCAGGCATGATCCGTTTCTCTGATGGCAAAGGCAAAGTACAGACCATCGATGCCGGAAACTGGATGTCACTTTCTGCCAAAGACCGTGCTGAAGAAAAGATTCACCCTTCCGGACAATCAAAACCTTTACGTATCCCCCGTTGGGTCCAACCTGACTTTAATGACAACTCTTACCTTGCACGCCGCTCCATTGCAGCCTTTGCCAAAGAATTGAATGACGACCAACTCGTATCGCTCACAATGCCTGCAATTACCAAGGATTTGAAGCCGAACATTTCAGACCTGGGAACGAAATCCCTGGTAATAACTAACCGCTATCAGGAATTGGTGAAAGTGCTTAATGAAGTAGACCATCATGAATCGCGGATTACCGCCATCAACGGAATCCGTAACTGGCTCTCGCGCGATCCTGAAAATGGAAAATTATTGACAGTAGCGCTGCAAGAACAGTTTTCTCCAGAATTGGCCGAGATCATGGAACGACTGCTTTGGGGATTCCAGAAAGAGGATGCACAGGATCGGTTCATTTCAGGCAGGCTCGTAGAATGGCTTGAGCATCCTCATGTTGCTGTCAGGGAATTGGCCTTCAATTATATCCATCAGCTCACAGGCAGACCGATCGACTACTCCTCCATTGCAACACCAACGCAAAGACGCTCAACTGCGCGAAAATGGTTCTCGCATATTGAAAAACATGGATCACTCGTCGAACCAGATCCAGCTGCACCAGCCCCGCAAAAGTAATCAATATGCCTGTTCCTAAACTCGACGATTGGAATCACATCACCCAGCAATAAACACACCTATTTCATTTATCAGTAACAACTTAGCATTCATAATATTTTTTATCCCCGCATTCGATTTCCGTAAAAAAAATTGGAAGATTCCTCTTGCCGACATTTCAAAGGATTGTTATCTTTCCTGCACTTCCTCCTGGTCATTTCATGACTTAAACGACTCAAACAATTCACTTCCTACCCAAACCATTTTCTGACAGCATCAATCCAGCCTCTGATTTTGTTTTCATGCTTACAAACGATGGAGATGTGCACGATGCACTCAACCCGGATTAAAAATTCGTCTATCAGCTTCATGATCATTACCTTATCGCTGGGAACTTTAACATTTTCCGGTTGCAATTCGATGCACGGAGTTGCCAGTAATGAAATGGGAAATGGCTATTATCAAAGAGGCGAATATGCCAAAGCACAGGCAGCTTTTACGCGAGCCATTGCTGACAATCCAGGCAACCCAGATTATGTCCATAACCTGGCAATCGTTATGGAAAAAGAAGGGAATCTGGCAGGCGCCGAACAGACCTACCGCAATGCATTAAAAATTGATCCATCCCACCAACCCTCTCACCACGGATTGGCCGAACTGATGATCAGCCAGGGACGTCAGCAGGAAGCAGTGCAACACGTCACCGCATGGCGGGACACCCAGCCTTACATCGCAGAATCCCATCTGGAAATGGCATGGTTGCAACAACAATCTGGAGACATTACAGGCGCAGAGCAATCTTTGAAAACAGCATCGAATATCGATCCCAGTCATCCCAAAGCACTGGCACATTTGGGACAGGTATATCAGCAGACAGGACGGTCACAAGAAGCACTGGCCATGTATGAACAATCTCTCCACTCAGAATGGTATCAACCACAAGTACAATCACGGATCGCTTCCATCAAAAAGCCATACGCGACTCCAAGCTCCAACGACCGAATTGTCGCGAAAGGCTGGGAGCATGGACCACTTGGTAACGGCAGCCTGTTCCGCTATCAGACTCGCACAGCCCATGCAGGATATACTCACCCTCTGCCCACATACGGTAGCTCAAATCCGGGAACGATCGCTATGATGAATTCCCCCCAGATGAGCCATGCCGGTGCAATACCCAGCCAGTCACTGGCCTCACAACCTATGCTCGCTGTACCCGGCCAACCAATTCGATTAGGCTCCCCCGCAATGGTGGCCACTCCCGATCCAATCAATGTGGATCCGGCACATTATCCGGCCGTACCAGCCACAGCAGGTGCACCAGTTGTATCGCCTTACTAGGCGACAGTCAGACATCAACCAGCAACGCAATGATTCCCCCTGCGGAACGAACAGCCTTCAATCAAGAGGTTTCACCGCAGGGATCAAACGATAGATCGTATCGATGATACGCTGATGATGCTTCGAGCGATTCACCGTGTTACTTTGCATCAACAGCACGCCGACCAGTTCACGCTCAAAGTCGACCCAGGCGACGGGGCCGGAATAACCCGGATGCGAAAGAATACGAGAATTACCATTCACCCCGCTCTTGTGAATCTGAAAAGCTAGACCATAGCGACCATTGGTTCCCGGTTGGGGTTGGTAAAGTTGCTGTAAACTCTCTGCACGAATGATTTGTTTTCCGTTGTGAACACCACGATTCAAATGCAATTGCATCAATAGACCAAGATCGTCAAGTGTCGTATAGACACCACCGCCGGCCGTAGAGAGACGCTTGTTTTGTCGGTCTGCCACTTCTAACGCGAAAGAATCCGGTTCGAAGACTCCAGCCTTATTTGACTGGTAAAGTGGCGCAAGCTGTTTCAGCTCCTCTTCTGTTGGCTGAATGGTCGAACGTTTTAAATCCAGTGGTTTAAAGACACGATTTTGCATCAATTCCACGAACGTTTTCCCCGTTATTTTTTCAGCAACACAGGCAGAAAGATCAATCGGCCGACCATAAAGCATGCGTGTCCCAGGCTCGTTCACAAGCCCCACATTCAAACAGCCCTTCACAAAATCCTGAGGACTCTTGGGAAAGAAATAATTCACTAGTTGCGGAGAATTTTTATCGAGACTCTTTTCTGATTTCAACCAGCGATCGTTTGGAATCCCCGTCGTATGACTAAGTGCATGGCGTAAGCGAACTGGTTGCTTTGGTTTCGTCCCATCCTGCAGACCGATCTCAGAAAATTCGGGAAATGTTTTGGAAATGGGATCATTAAATGACAAAAGTCCCTCATCGACCAGCGAAGCCATTAGTGTGGCGGTAAATAACTTTCCCGTCGAAGCCAGCCAGCAGAGTTGGTCAACACTAAATGGTTTTTTCGATTGAATGTTAACCACACCATGTGCTTCCCGCATGATAACTTTACCACGGTGGATCAGTAGAACAGAAATTCCCGGGTAATATCCTTCATTGATCACCGCCTGAATTTCAGCACGAATTTTAGATCGGCCCTCTTCACTCAGACTCTGTTTTTTCACTAGTTGAAAACCGGGAATCGGCATTTTGACGGCATAAAGTGATGTCTTTGCTGTTACATACAATGTTCTGCGATCGGACCCGCCAAAAGTACAGTTCGCGGGACCTTCAGGAAAAGGGATCACTGCCCGCGTATCGCCTTCCGGACCAAACACCTGAATACAATTCGCCCGTGGACGTGTGACATACAAATTCCCTTGAACGTCAACCGTTAATCCGTCGCCACCGCTTGCCGGCTGACCTTCGCGTTGAATAAGCGCACCAAAGTCACGTCCCGGTCCAATCTGACCGGGTGCTTTGATCGGATATGCAAGAAACTGTGCCTGCCCCGAAGGGAGCACATACAGCGTTTTTTCATCAGGAGAAAGTAGCACGCCGTTACAACGTGAAACATCGCTCACCAGCTTTGTCACTTTTCCTTCAGGAGAACAGTAAAAGACACTACTGGGGCCGGGATTCTTTTTCGAACCGCCGATATCGCTAAAATAGACACCACCACTCGAATCGAGAACAAGATCATTGACGCGGTAGAATGAATTCCCCTCGCAGGCGTCAGCGATCACGTTATAATCTCCACTAGCGACATCATAGGCAACGATCTGCGATGGTGCCCCCGGAGTCTTTTGACTTCCCGACTGACAGGCATAAAGGCGACCATTCGGATGAAAGAACAGACCATTTGTTCGCAAACTGTCTTCAAGAAACGTTGTCAATTCGCCTGATGCGGCAACACGATACGCTTTTTCTGTTCGCAAATCAGAGAAATAAACGTTTCCCATTGCGTCCGCAGCTGGCCCTTCTGTGAATTGAAAACTGGAATGCACCTGACGCACATCACCTATCGCACCGATGCCTGTTTGCTTTTGATTTACTGATGGCCTGATGCGTAGATTGCGGAATTCCAAAGCTCCCGCCTTTTCTCCCTCCGGCCCGCCCGAGTCACCACCAAGCCCGAATGTCAGTTTGCGTTCACCGATATAATCGGCCTTTACCTTGAACTCATTGTCGTTGACCATAACGGTCATTGCAGTCCCGTCAAATTGAACGCGGACTCGACACCACTGGCTTGTATTAATCTGATGCGATTTCTGTAGAAGATTTTCCGACTTCCCTTTCTTTGCATGTCCAAGAACACGAACCTGATCGCGACTGATTACCAGATGCACAATATGTCCGCGTTCCTGCGAACCATTGAATATGATTCCTGCAAATTTCGCTTTGCCTTCTAGTCGAAACTCGAAATCGACTTTCCCGTCGCCTAGCACGAATCGTCTCATCTTAACCGGGCCATGCCGTCTTGGCCCCGACTCATAGCCCCGCAAAACTCCTTTATTCGCCTTCCATGTTCCCAAACCCCAGAACCATTCTTTTGAAAGTGGTTTCTGAAAGGACTCCTCAAGTAGAACAAGCGATTCGTCCGCTTTCGCAACAGTCGATATCAGCAAAAACAGACAAATTAAAATTCGTGTTATCTTCATGGTTTAAAGCTTTCAAAAGTCCATTTCTTTTCACCGGCCCTTTTGTCGGTAAACTGGATGCAGCACATTCCAAAATCAAGAAGTCGATCGTACGGACGGTTCGTCTTTAAATACTGAGTCGAAACAACAAAGGCTCATCGTCGATCCTTCTCTGTCGGCGGGAAGCGTTTGCGTCGGTCGCTGTCAATCGGCTTGCCCGATCGTGTGCTCCACCATTGATCTGCACGTTTCGGATCATAATTCGGATTGGGTATCGGCATCCGTGCAATCACATCCCCACGCCATGCCTTGAGTTTTGATCTCAAGTCGGCAACACGTCCCTTCTTTTCACTCGCAAGGTTTTTTGATTCACCAATATCCTGAGTGATTTGATACAATTCAACATCACCGGTGCCATCGAGATACTCGATCAACTTCCAGTCGCGTTCACGAATACTGCTGGCCGGTCGATCGTGATGATAGTGCGGATAGTGCCAATGCAGTGCATCACGGTTGAGTTTGGCTCCCGGTTCCGAAAGTAGCGGCTTCAAGCTGAGGCCATCAATTGTCTGATTCTTAGGAAGCGAACCGCCGGCAAGATCAACGAAGGTGGGATAGAAGTCGTACGTAATTGTCGGTTCGGAGCAGACGGTTCCCCCTTTCACAAGAGGCGGATACTTCACGATCAATGGCACGCGGACGCCTCCTTCATGCAACGAACCTTTCTCACCTTTGAGTGGTGCTAGACTCGAAACATTGTCATCAGCTTGTTCGCGATAGTCATAGCGGCGGTAGAGCCCACCATTATCCGATGTAAAGATAATCATTGTGTTGTCCGTCAGCCCTTCAGCTTCGACAGCATCAACAATTCGGCCCACCATGTCATCGCAATGTTCGATCATCGCTGCATAAACAGGATGCGGAAATTCGCGATTCAGCTCGTTTGCTTTCTTCCGATACTTCTCAACCTTTTCCGACATAGCTCCCAATGGAATATGGACTGCGAAAGGTGAAAGCAGTAGAAAAAATGGTTTATCCTTGTTACTTCGAATGAAATCAATACTCAGGTCTGCTTCAAAATCAGTACGATACTGCGCGGGCTTCGGTTTCAAATCAGGACGTCTCTGGACCCGGTAGGTTCCAGGCAGATGGGGCCCACCAATCACCGCCGAAAAATCGTACCCCTGCCCATCAGGCTGAAACTGTACTCCGGTGCCGAGATGCCATTTTCCGATATATCCAGATGAATATCCGGCAGACTTCAGTGACTCAGCAACAGTCACCGTATCCAATGGCAGTGCCATTGTAGGTCGCGGAGTAATCACGCGTTCAAATGGTCGCCAGTGACCGGAAATAAAATCAGTGATTCCGATACGTGCCTGATTCTGCCCCGATTGCAATGCACACCGCGTCGGCGAACAAACAGCGCCTGCCGCATAGAAATCAGTAAAACGCATACCTTCCGATGCAAGTTGATCAATGCGAGGAGTGTCGACGAAATCGTTGCCATAGCAACCGATGTCTTTCCAGCCCATATCATCGATAAAGATCAGAACAATATTGGGTGGGGCGCCAGCAGATGCGGCCGAAGAAACCAGGCAGCACAAAAGTGCGGTGAAGCACAAACAAATCGAGCGAATCATGAAGTCTTCTCCAGTTGTGTCAGAAATTGTTTGCTGTCTAAGAAACGACCGGTTTCTGTGCCATGATGCGATAGCTTAATGAGGAAAATGTTGTAGAGTCATCGAGCGATCTTTCGCTCAAATCCAGATCAGGAACAATCCTGACATTTCGCCAATGAAAACGACCACCATAACGACAACTCGAATATCGAAGCAGGTCCTTATTTTATAACGAGTTCCAGAACGGAAAACAACTTCCCATTTGGCTTGATTGCCACCTGAAAACGAGTTGCGTGCCACTCAAAAAAGACACATCTCAAGACGAATCATTCCTTGGCATTCAATTCGTTCAGTTGAGATCAATTCGCAATTCTGAGATCCATTACTGTTGAGTTGACCATGCATACTCTCTTGGTAGAATAGGTTTTCCGACGGGATGTAGCTCAGCCTGGTAGAGTGCTGCGTTCGGGACGCAGAGGTCGCAAGTTCAAATCTTGTCATCCCGACTTTTTAAAGAGTTGATTTACAGTCGCTTACAATAACGCAATCTGGTCTATGAGATTCCTGGGCCAACCAAAGTGTCGCTCGTATAATCAAGTGGCAAACAATTGCGTCTCGATGTCGTGAAATGCTTTAAATTCCAGGGCATTTCCACTGGGGTCTAGAAAGAACATCGTGGCTTGTTCACCTGCCTGGCCCTCGAATCGAATGTAAGGTTCAATCACGAATTCGATTTTTTTCGCACGCAATTGTTCCGCCAGAGACTTCCATCGATCCATCGTCAAGACGACACCAAAGTGGGGGACGGGAACACCGTGACCATCCACGGGATTTGCGTGCGACGCTATTTTTCCTTCAGGACCAATCCCCGGATTTAAGTGACACACGACCTGATGCCCAAAAAAATTGAAATCAACCCATGACTCGGAACTGCGGCCTTCGCTACAACCAAGTAACTCGCCATAGAACTCTCTGGCTTCAGAGATATCACGAACCTGAAATGCGAGGTGAAAGGGATCGAGCTGCATAGTGGGACTCGGCATTTTGATGGCGACTGAAACAATGGCGACTAAAACAACGGTCGAAATAGATTAACATAGATCCGCTGCCCCATCAAGAAGAAGCGCACAAGCATCGTTGTGTAAATCACCCCCTCAGATCCAGTGTAGTCTCTCCCCGCTCTATTACGACAGCAGTCCTTTTACGACATGCGCGCCTTCGACGCCTGTCAGCTTGAGGTCGAGCCCCTGGTATTTCACCGTAAAGCGATTGTGATCGATGCCCAGGCAGTGCAAGACACTGGCATTCAAATCGTTAATATGGACGGGATCTTTCACAATATTATAGCAGTGATCGTCGGTCTCGCCGTAATCGATGCCCGGTTTAAATCCGCCACCAGCGACCCAGGTTGAGAAACAGCGCCCATGATGATCCCGTCCGTGGTTGTCTTTTGTCAGCGTACCCTGGCTGTAAATTGTGCGGCCAAATTCACCGCCGAAGATAACAACCGTGTCGTCTAAGAGACCGCGTTGTTTCAAATCTTTCACAAGGGCGGCCGCTGGTTGATCGACTTTATCACAATTATTTCGAATTCCTTTAGGCAGGCTACCATGTTGATCCCAACCACGCTGAAAGAGTTGAATAAAGGGCACACCACGTTCAGCCATCCGGCGTGCTAAAATGCAGTTCGCGGCGAAAGTTCCCTTTTTGTTTGAATCAGGACCGTACATTTCAAATGTTGCCTGCGTCTCTCCACTCAAGTCCATCAAACCGGGGACCGAGGTTTGCATCCGATACGCCATTTCATACTGCGAGATCCGCGCATCAACTTCTGGATCGCCTGAAATCGCGGCTTTTTCCGCATTCAGTTTTGCCAGACCGTCCAGCATTTTTCGACGCAGTCCTCGATCGATCCCCTTAGGATCGGACAGATACAATACAGGGTCACCAGCACTCCGAAACTGGACCCCCTGATGACGCGAAGGCAAATTCCCGCTGCTCCAGAGTCGTGAATAAAGTGCCTGTCCGGGTCCATTACCGACGGAAATCATCACAACATAAGCGGGCATATCTTTGTTGGGACTACCTAAGCCATAACTGAGCCACGATCCAAAACTGGGCCGACCCAACTGTTGTGTTCCCGTATTGATGTAGGTAATAGCAGGATCATGGTTGATGGCTTCTGTATTCATCGTACGGATAATGGCTATGTCATCGGCGATGGATGCCGTGTGTGGTAAAATGTCACTGTTGATCCATGTTCCCCGTTCGCCATAGCGTTTGAAATTGAACATGGGCGCAACACAGGGAAACGATTTTTGACCGCTGGTCATTCCAGTGAGCCGTTGTCCTTTACGAACAGACTCAGGCAATTCTTTCCCGTGAATCTTCTTGAGCACCGGCTTGTAATCAAATAAATCAATATGACTGGGACCACCGGCCATGAAAAGATAAATGACCCGCTTTGCTTTGGGCGCAAAATGAGGCAGTCCCGGTAATCCACGTTGATCAGAACTTGTCGGACTGGCCGCGGATAACTTGGGAACATCCCCCATTAAACTGGCGAGTGCAGCAGCACCTAGACAACCACGGGAACGAGACAATAACTGCCGACGCGTTAACTGTCGCTGATATTCTTCAATTGGATTCATCGATCTTTACTCACGCGTTAAAGTTTCGTCTAAGTTTAAAATCGTGTTGGCAACAACCGTCCAGGCAGCCTGTTGAATCGCGTCTATTTTTTCATCTCTTGGAGATTCACCAACCTTCATCAGTTCTTCAGCCGCTTTGGGGTTTGCCTGATAGTGCTTCAAACTTTCAAGATATACGTTCAAAAGCACTTTGCGTTCTGAAGCACGGGGTTCCCTTGCCATTGCCAATAAACAGGCATGTGATATTTTCGCCTCATTTGACGTGCCGCCCTCTTTTAACATTCGATTTGCAAGTTGGCGTGCCGCTTCTACAAACTGGATATCATTCATCGTCACTAATGCCTGCAGCGGTGTATTCGTACGAGGTCGTCTGATCGTGCATTTTTCCCGCGTTGGTGCATCAAATATTTGCATATTGGGAGGAGGAGCGGATCGCTTCCAATAGGTATAGAGACTGCGTCGGTAAAGTTTCTCACCCTGATCCTGAACGAAGTCAGGTTTCCCGCTCAGCCCGACTTCTTTCCAGAGACCGGGAGGCTGATAAGGTTTCACGCCCGGACCTCCCATCGTTTTGTTGAGTAATCCACTGATCGCTAAAGAACTGTCGCGGACAAATTCTCCCTGTAATCGAAAACGAGCACCGCGCGCCAACAATCTGTTCGAAGGATCTTGTAAATAAGTCTCACGAGATGCCTCGGAAGACTGCCGATACGTTGCCGACATCACAATTTGCTTGATCATCCGTTTGATATCCCAACCTGATTCCCGGAAGTCAACTGCCAGCCAGTCAAGTAACTGGGGATGGCTGGGAAAGGCTCCCTGTGAACCAAAATCTTCCGGCGTGGTGACGAGCCCTGTTCCAAACAACATTAGCCAATAGCGGTTGATGGCGACGCGGGCCGTGAGTGGATGATCGTTCTGAAAAAGCCATTGCGCTAAACCTAAACGATTTTGGGCAGCATCTTTCCGCATGGGAGGCAGAACCGCAGGCGTTCCCGGTTGTACCTTCTGTTTGGTCGGTGCATCGTATGCGCCACGTGTTAGAATAAAAGTATCGCGAGGTTTCGCCATGTCACCCATCACCATCACAGTCGTCAATGGTTTGAGCAGCGTTGCCTCCTCCGCTTTCAACTTCTCTTTCTTTTTGAGCAGGGCAATATATTCATTATCTTCATGCTCCAGATAATACTGACGTAATTGTTGCTGTTGCTCTGGCGTTCGCTTTTCAGGAGCCACAGAGAGCAGTGTTGTGATGGAATGCTGTTTAGAAAGTGCGATAACTTCAGATTGACTGAGAGCGCGATCAAAGACTGCAATTTCATCAACGGCTCCCAACAGCCGCGAACTGGGATGCCGACTGCCAATGAGTAATGTTTTGGGAGTGCGAATCGATTCGGTTAATCGGTCCTGCTCAATCTTCCAATCCCATAACTGGCCATCGACATATATCTTAACTCCCTTCGCTTTGGAAGAACCATCATAGGTCACAAACACATGCTGCCACGTAGAGGGCTTGAGTTTTTTCTTCGTAGTAACCTTAATCGCATTCGTGGGCCATTTATTAATAATATGGACTGAAATTTTATCGCCTGAAATGAGAATATCATAACCACGAAAACTGTTGGCATCATCCATTTTCGCGAGCAATGCACCCGCCCCTTTGGGATCGAGATTGAGCCAACCACCGTAGGAGAATGAATCTGTCCGTTCAAAATCACACACTTTACCTAAATCGACATAAGTCTTACCATCGAATTTTATCGCCTGATCGTGGGGAGACTTCACCCAGTTCGCATTTCCATGAATGGTCCCTTTTCGATTCGAATCAACTTGATCGACGACCTGTTTTCCTTCCCCCCGATTGAGCACAAATCGCAGCAACTGACCTTCAACATGAGCGGGACTTGCCTTTTGCTGTTTCTCTTTTGTTTTTAACCAGGCGGCATATTGGGGACCAACCGACTTTTGACGGGCGGTGATCAATTTCTGGTTGTCTTTGATTCTGGAACGCATGGCTGGCAGTTTTTTCTGTTTTTCCGGATCGACCAATTCAACAATCGGCTTCGCGTTACCTTTGCGTGTCTGACTGCCCGCGTCGGCACTGATATTAAAGAATCCAAAAAATCGGTAATAATCTTCGTGCGAGATCGGATCGTATTTATGTTCATGACACTGCGCACATTCCATGCTTAGACCTAACCACACAGTCGACGTTGTCTTCACTCGATCAACCGCGTATTCAACACGGTACTCTTCCGGTATCAAGCCACCTTCATCCGTTGTGCCATTATTACGATTGAAACCTGAGGATACCATTTGTAATGGTGTTGCATTGGGAATCAAATCGCCGGCCAGTTGCTCTTTTGAAAACTGGTCGAAGGGAATATTTTCGTTGTACATTTGCACGATGCGATCGCGCCAGGCCCACATATCGCGTGGCCCGTCTGCATGATACACACTCGTGTCACCATACCGGGCCGCATCCAGCCTCATCAGCGCTATGCGTTCGCCGTAATGTTTTGAACTTAACAGTCGATCAACCAGTTTTTCATAGGCATCGGG
>NZ_CALEMX010000410.1 GCF_937910335.1 uncultured Gimesia sp.
AACTCATTTCGGATCATTCTACAGATTACGTTCGTGTAATGTTCCACGGAATGAGTTCTCTAAAATAACAATTGTGCTTGTTAAAGCCAAATTATTCCCATTACATGAAGGGTTTTTACTATGGATGCTGAAGCATTGAAATTAGCAACGCTCTGTCTGCACGGTGGCCAGGAACCAGACAGTGCAACCAACTCACGGGCCGTTCCCATTTATCAGACAACTTCCTACACATTCAATGACACTGACCATGCGGCCAGACTTTTTGGCCTGCAGGAATTCGGTAATATCTACACACGCTTGATGAACCCGACGTGTGACGTACTGGAAAAACGATTGGCAATGCTCGAAGGCGGTTCGGGAGCAGTTGCTGTGGCCTCCGGGCAGGCAGCAGAGTCTTTGGCCATTCTCAATATTGTGGAAACCGGACAAAATATTGTTTCGTCTTCCAGCTTGTATGGTGGAACTTACAACTTGTTCCATTATACTTTCCCAAAGTTTGGCATTAATACGACGTTCGTTGATCAGAGTGATCCCGAAAATTTCAGAAAAGCCATCGATGAAAATACGCGTTGTGTTTATCTGGAAGCCATCGGAAACCCGGCTTGTGATATCGCCGACTTCAAAGCCATCGCAGACATCGCACATGCAGCCGGCATTCCCGTAATCGTGGATACCACTTTGGCCTCACCTGCCCTGTTCCGCGCATTTGATCATGGGGTAGATATCGTAGTCGCTTCCTGTACCAAATTCATCGGTGGTCACGGCACATCCATCGGCGGAATCGTTATCGAAAAAGGGGACTTCCCCTGGGACAATGGAAAATTCCCCGGACTTACCGAACCTGATCCCAGTTACCATGGTCTTAAGTTTTATGAGACCTTTGGTGGCATGAACCTCGCTTATATCCTGAAGCTTCGCGTGCAATTGCTTCGCGATCTGGGACCAGCAATGAGCCCCTTTAATGCCTTCCAGTTCCTGCAAGGCTTGGAAACCTTGCATCTCAGAATGGAACGCCACAGCCAGAACGCGATGGCCGTCGCAAAGTTCCTGGAGAACCATCCGAAAGTCTCATGGGTCAATTACTGTGGGCTGGAATCACATCCTTCCTACAAAATGGCGCAGAAGTATCTGCCCGATGGCAGTGGTGCCGTCTTTGGATTTGGAATTCAGGGAGCGACATCAGAAGAACAACAGGCCAATGGAATTAAACTCATTAACAGCGTCAAATTGTTCTCGCATCTGGCGAACGTGGGCGACAGCAAATCGCTGATCATCCACCCAGCCAGTACAACACATCAACAATTGACACCTGAAGAGCAAGCCAGTTCCGGCGTGACTCCCGATTTCGTTCGACTGTCGATCGGGACGGAAGCAGAGGAAGATATCATTAACGATTTAAAACAGGCTCTGGACCAGATCTGAAAACGAAGACTTTACAAAGCCAAAATGAGAAAATCAGGAACCGACTGCAAAAAAACAGTTTGGTTCCTGATTTTCAAATAAGTTTACCGATGTTTTGAGATGCTGCTGACGATAATTCTTTGTACCAACTCTAAGATGGCACAGGCAATCACTTGTCGGATGAATTTCAGAGAACTAAAATAACCCCAGAAATCAATTTCGCCCTTGTAGCTCAATTGGCAGAGCAACTGACTCTTAATCAGTAGGTTAAAGGTTCGATTCCTTTCGGGGGCACTTTTAAAGCCATAACTCATAACGGGTTATGGCTTTGTTTGTTTCTGGGTACTCAGCTTGCAGGTTCCATGTTTTACCGGTTTTTACCACAAATAAAAATAATTCCGTGCGGTGAACCGTGCGGAGATAGACAGTTGGTGTGGCAAAACAACCTAACATCGCCCACCCTCGCTGCACTTTCGCATTCCCCTATCGGGCAATGCTCTCGTTTCGTTCAGTCGGGCTTTTCTTTTCTATTGGTTCTTATCCACTGATGACTTGATAGCTCGCAGTCCCTTTCATTGTACGCCGCTCCCGCAAGGTAGTACGGCTTCACTCTGTTTCGCCGTCTCCACCTTGCAGTCGGGCAGGAGAAGGAAGTAACGGCGAGCAAACGTCGTTCTTTATTTCCTTCCCCAAACAGTTATGCACACTGTTGCACAGACCAGCCGACTGGTCAATGTCCTCCCCTTCGGGCAGAGCGATTGTTGCCTTGCAGACGTGGCTGAGATCAAAGGATTCTCGGTCTGCCGTCATTGCTGGCAGCGTTGCGATGTCGAAGAATAATCTCTTCCCCCTGGCTACGGTCAGGGGCTTTTTATTTCCATTCCCTTCTATCTCATGCAATTTATTATTGAGGTTCCAGAACCAGTTGGCATGTATCGTAGTAATTGCTGCACAGGCGGTGTCGTTCCCATCGGCAAATACTACATGTGTACCTTCTGTGGTGGCCCTTGCTCAGCAGTTGAGCAGTAGTCCCCTCATCCCCGCTGACTATGCTTAGCGGGGTTTTCTTTTTGCTCACATAATTGAAAATGCAGCGAACCAATAACTATTGGCTCGCCGCGTGTTGCGAATCCTTTCTATCCCCTACTCGGACG
>NZ_CALEMX010000411.1 GCF_937910335.1 uncultured Gimesia sp.
TCTCCACCTCAGGCACCCTCATCATTGTATATGGTGAGGGTGCTTTTTTATTGCGATCAGCTAGGGAAGAAATCAGCTAGATTGACGACTTTTTCAGTCCGGGATGAGTAATCAATGGCATTTAGCACTCGTTGTGTATTAATTCCCAGATCAGACCATTGTTGTTCTAATCGACCTGAGCGAACAATGTCGCAAAAATGATTGATCATACAAGTTTCTTGCAAAGGGGTGTCCGTTTCATGTGTGGTGGTATTGCCCTGGCCATCATTGATATAAAACTTGGGTCTGCCTTGATTCTCCCAGGGGCGTGTGAAGTCATCACATACTAAAGATGCTTTTGTGCCAGCTAGTTCAAAGGATTTACGCATGGCAACATCAAAGCCACAGTCGAATGAAGCGATTCGATTTTTGGTGAACCACATCATTCCTGAAAAATTGTAGTCAACGTCATTCAATGGTCGAGCAGTTCCGAAAACTTTCTGCGGAAGTTCATTAAAAGCCCACAGAGCCGCACCAATGCAATACCAGCCCAGGTCTCCTAAAGAACCGCCTCCCAGATCGCGCTGCAGTCTTAAATCATTTTCGGGGACTTGATCCCAATGAAAGGTAAATGAAGAAGTGAAGCGGCGATGTTCTCCGAGTGCATCACTGCGTATCAACTTGAGCATTTCATGGGCACGTGGATGATGGTACCACATGACACCGTCCATCAGTTGCACTTGATTTTCCAGACAGACGCGGCGCATTTCTCTAGTTTGGTTGACGTTTAAAGCCAATGGTTTTTCACACAAGACATGTTTGCCGGCTTTGGCTGCGCGAACTGTCCACTCACCATGCAGGGAGGGGGGAAGCGGAATATAAACAGCATCAATTTCCGGGTCATGCAAGATTGCTTCATAACTGCCAACACTGCGTTTGACATGGTGTTTTTGTGCCCAGTCGGCTGCTCTCGCAGAATCCCGACTGGCTATGCATGTGAGTTCTGCATTGTCTGCCTGATGAATTGCGACACTGATTTTTTCTGCGATACGAGCAGTGCCCAGAATCCCCCAACGCACTGTTCGGTTTGAGTCAATCATAAGATGTATTCCAGATATTTATAAAAAAAAATTGATATATTCATTCCAGAGTGTTATCGTCAAATGTAGAGCAGCACTTCTTTAATCATTCAATTATCTAAATACACAATAATCCTGCTCAATATCACAGACTTACGAAGTTCTGTAAAGTGATCGTCGTTCAGTTTACGTGTGCGATCTAAGTCACACTGGAATAGTTGGTATTTTCCTCCTTTTTATAAATGACTGGACACGTTTCTCGTGTGCATCTGTTGAATATATTCAAGTTAAACCTAAGCAATCACTGAACAGTATTCTCAAATCATTTGAAATGTGATCTGGTAGACAGGAGTTAAAAATGGCCAAACGAATACAGCTGTTAACGATGGCGGGAATCGTGTTGTTTTTTGGATGGACTTTAGTTGAATCAGCAGGCGGTGCTTCCAAAAAAAGAATTATCACAACTTTGAAATTAATACCGGATGTACCACAGGTAGAACTGTTTACCGGGATCAAAAGCCAGAAACTGGCAACACGCGTCTATCCGATGAGTGCGTATAACTCATCTGTATTTATTACGAACCTGACACAGCAGCCCCTCACTGTCAAAGTTCCCCAGGCTGTTTCATCAGTTCATATTCTAGCGCAGGTTGGGCAAGACAAGGGGCTTTTAGATGGACTTCTAGACAATCCACAATCGCAGAAAGGAAAGAGTCAGTCAGTTGGCGGAAATCTGTCACCTGTCGGTAACAATCAAAAATTAGACTTTCAAGGATTGTTCACAATTCCAGCAGAGAAAACCGTTCGATTGCGGCTGCGATCGGTCTGTCTGGAACATGGGAAGCCGAGTCCTTCCAGTCTAAAAACTTATGAATTAAGACCAATAGAATCAGAAGTTCAAGACGAAGCATTGGTTCTGATCCTTAAAAAATTTGATCCCCACTATGATGACTGGGAAATGGTCCAGGCCATCGCCTGGCATTTATCGAGCCATATGGATTGGCGTGAACTGGCCAATCAAAAGAAGAACCTCTCGATTGGTGGCGGGATCCCACAATTCTCATCAGCACAATTGATGAATGCGAAAAAAATTATTGAAATGGCTCAAATTCAAGTCAATAAAAAACAACCGTCAGGAACACGTCAGGAATTTGCAGACACAAAAACAGACACAGGTTCTGTTACAACGCTAACCAGAGTCAGAGAGAAGCGTCGGTAGAAGAAAACAAGGTTCTTCTTTTTAATGGCGTTGCTGGAGTCAGTGAGCGAAATAGCAAACGGTTTCAGCGTGAAAGCGGTTTAAACTGAAGTCGATGAGGAGAGTCGGCATCTTTGCCAATTTCCTCGTGGCGTTTGGCTTCATACATTTTATAATTCCCTTCAAACCAGCGGACTTTGCTGTCTCCTTCAAATGCAATGATATGCGTAGCTAAACGATCAAGAAACCAGCGGTCGTGGCTGACGACCAGTGCGCAGCCACTGTAGTGTTCGAGGCCTTCTTCTAATGAACGAAGAGTATCGACATCAAGATCGTTGGTAGGTTCATCTAACAATAAGAGATTACCACCTGACCGGAGTAGTTTGGCCATATGCACCCGGTTTCGTTCACCACCTGAAAGTTCACCTACCAGCTTTTGCTGATCAGCGCCTTTGAAATTAAACCGACCGACATAAGTTCTGGAGTGAATACTTGATTTGCCGACAACCAGGTGTTCGTGGCCTTGTGAAATTTCTTCATACACAGTTTTTTTCGGATTTAGCGAATCACGACTTTGATCGACATAGGATAGTTGGACGGTATCTCCCAGTTCCAGTGTTCCAGTATCCGGTTTTTCAACGCCCATGATCATCTTGAATAATGTAGTTTTTCCAGCGCCATTGGGGCCGATTACACCGACAATCCCGCCACGGGGTAATTCGAATGTAAAGTTCTCAAATAACAGTTTGTCACCGAAACCTTTCGTGACATTTTCTGCGATGAGAACTCTGCTACCCAATGGTTTGGAGATGGGTATTTGGATGTCAGAGGCATCATCCTGTTTTTCATAATCTTCAGCAGCCAATTCTTCATACCGCTGAATACGGGCTTTGTTTTTGGATGCTTGCGCTTTGGGAGACATCCGAACCCATTCCAATTCTCGCTTGAGAAACTTTTGCCGTTTTGATTCCTGTTTTTCTTCGACAGCCAGACGTGACTGTTTCTGTTCGAGCCACGATGAATAGTTGCCTTCAAAGGGAATTCCTCTTCCGCGCTCCAGTTCCAGAATCCAGCCGGCAACGTTATCTAGAAAATAGCGATCGTGAGTAATGGCAACGACGGTGCCGGCGAAACTGTGTAGATAGCGTTCCAGCCAGGCAACCGATTCTGCATCGAGATGGTTTGTCGGTTCGTCCAGGAGTAACAGGTCGGGATTTTGAAGTAAGATTTTGCAGAGTGCAACCCGGCGTTGTTCTCCACCTGAAAGTGTTCCAATAATCGAATCACCGGGAGGAACACGCATGGCGTCCATTGCGATTTCCAGAGTACGATCCAGTTCCCATAGATTGGCAGCATCGATCTGGTCCTGAAGAACCGCCTGTTCATCGATCAGCTTTTCCATCTCTTCAGGAGAGGGATCCTCTGCAAATTTCAGATTGACTTCATTATAGCGGTCTAAAATTGCCTGCGACTCGGAAACTGCTTCTGAGATACATTCATCTACAGTCTGACTGTTGTCTAACTCAGGTTCCTGTTTGAAATATCCAATTTTGATACCCTTTGCCGGGCGGGCATCACCTGAAAAATCGGTGTCCTCTCCCGACATGATTCTCAAGAGTGTACTTTTACCCGCACCATTGGCACCCAAAACTCCAATTTTTGCTCCCGGAAAAAAAGAAAGCCATATGTCTTTCAGAATCTCTTTCTGCTCATAAGTTTTGGTCACGCCTTCCAGCTGCATAATGTATTGTTGTGCCATGTCTCAATCTCGTGTCCTGCTGGACAAAAAAAATTATTATTTGTTACAAATTGACGTTGAAAACAGATCTGAAGTGTTAACCTGGCTGAAATCTGTTTGATGAAATCTGTTTGATGAAATCTGTTTAATACCGGCTTTGAGTCAAAATTGAATCTTGCGGGATAACATAGCTGGACATTCATCGCAAGTCACTCGAAACGGGGCTTACTCGGAAAAATATTCAAAAAACTTTTGCAAAGGAGCCTTGGATGGGAATTTCGGACGGCGACTGCTCCGGAAGTGGAGTTTATTCTTTTGGTATTACTTTACGTTTCAGGATGATGAAATATCCATTGGTCTGGTCCGGGATCAGCTCCCATTGATCCGGATGCTCTCGATATTCGGGAATCTGGTCGGGCGATTTGATTTCGCTATAAGGGTGTTGTGTGTCGATGACAATATAGTCAGTGTCAGCGGGCACTCCCAATTGATAGTCATTGACTTTCCTGCGGTAATTGCTGTAGTCATAGGATTTTGCATGATGTGTAAAACGGGGGTGTACAAAGTCGGTGGAAGCTACTTTACTTTCGGGAGAAATTAATGGAACGACTTTCATGAATTGTTTGGCTCGTTCGCCGGGGAGATAAAGCCGCTCCCAATGCCAGGCAGAGCCGGAATCCCAGAATACCAGCCCTAATGGCCCCAGACTGAAAAAACTGCCGGTTGCAATGGCAGCGCTCCAGAGAAAGTGAGTGGCAAAAGTCTTTCCAGCCAGCGGTTTTATTTTTAAAGACCAGCGATCGATCCAACTTGGAACGTTGCCCAAGCCGGCGACTGTCGCCCAGCAGAGTATCGGGACAATCGGTGCATGAAAATGATGACGTGGATCTTGTGCTAATTCATTCAGGCAAAGTAAACCGAACAGCGGAGCCGCAACCAGTAAGCGACTCGGCGAGAACAGTGGTAAAAAAGCGAAAGGCACGATTAGAGCCAGACCATAGATTAAGGTGTCAGGCTGAACCAGCTCGGCCCATAATAGGGAGGGTTTGAATAAAAGATTCTGAACGACTTCCCCGAGTGAGTCACCGAATTTACTGAAGTAACCGACATAATGGACTTGCATACCACTTCGAAACCAGGGAATCACAAATTTGACAACAATGGCCAGATAAATCACTGCAAACAGAGAGAGGCCGATTCCCGGTGTAACTGTTCTGAAAAGTGAAGGGCGGGGGACTAAGTTTTTTTGTTTGCCTTCTTGCCATTGCTGCCAGGCAATCCAGAGTCCCAGGGGGCCTAGAATAATGGCATAGTCTTCTTTGGCCGTTAAAGTCAGTAATAGTAGTAGTGAAGCAAATTTCCAGCGTTTTAACTCAATCGCTTCGAGTGCAAACAGCAGAATGGGAACGCC
>NZ_CALEMX010000412.1 GCF_937910335.1 uncultured Gimesia sp.
ATAAAACGTTTTTTCCACGGGCGTGCAATAATGAAGTATGGAAGTCGAAGAATGGGGCCGATTGGAAATTAGTCAGGCCGAACACGTTTAAAGACCGTAGTTTTGATCCACAGCTGGATTGGGAAGGCAGGCATACCGCTGGTTATGTCGTTTATAAAGACAAGATGTGGATCGTCGGCGGCGATGCAAATCAGGGACATTATCAATTTGACGTTTGGAACTCTTCAGATGGAAAGTCGTGGAATTACGTCAATAAAGGAAAGCCGGTTCCGTGGGGACCACGTGTGCTGCATTATACATTGGTTTTTAACAACAAAATATGGATCATGGGTGGGCAGAGCCTGCCTCAGATTGGCGGCGGAAAAGAAGTCTTTTATCGCGACATCTGGAATACAACAGACGGTATCAATTGGACCCAAGTCACACCTCAGGAACCGTTCTGGCCACAGCGCGGCATGATTGGTGGTAATGTCGTTTTCAAAGATCGCATGTGGATCCTGGGAGGGGGAACCTACGATACCCCACAAACTCCACAGCGAAAATACTTTAATG
Source organism: uncultured Gimesia sp. (assembly GCF_937910335.1). Lineage (GTDB taxonomy): Bacteria > Planctomycetota > Planctomycetia > Planctomycetales > Planctomycetaceae > Gimesia. The sequence continues at coordinate 553 of NZ_CALEMX010000412.1, forward strand.
ATGTCTGGAGTTCTGAAGATGGTGTGAAATGGCAATCCCATGCGAAAGCCACACCGTGGGAACCCAGGCAATACCACGAAGTTGCTGCCTTTGATGGCAGAATGTGGGTTCTGGAAGGGTATGCCAAAGGCAATCGCAACGATGTCTGGCATTCAGACGACGGTGTGAACTGGTACGAAATACCGGACACACCCTGGAAACCTCGACACGCGGCCAGCGTTTATGTTTTCAATAACGCTCTCTGGATGGTCGCCGGTAACAACATGCAGAGCGACGTTTGGAAACTGGTTCGATCTGAGTAGAGCAGAAAATCAGGCCAGCCAGTTGAGAAGGACTGACTAAAAAGAAAAAGCCCCTGTTTATACATACGTAAAACAGGGGCTTTTATGGTTTTGGATAGCAGGTAAAACTGCTATCGAATGGGCGATGAGGGGCTCGAACCCCCGACCCTCTCGGTGTAAACGAGATGCTCTAGCCAACTGAGCTAATCGCCCGAATGTTTGATTTGTATCGGTAAAACCGATCAATTTCCTGCATCATCATAGATGACACCCCGATATTATGGCAGGTTCGTAGCGAAATGCAACTCTAGCGTGTAAACTGTTTTAAGCCTTGACAGATTTTAGTTTTCTATGGTTTTTCCTTCTCTCTTGAAAGAATTGTGATATGTCTCATTGTCTGGTCACCGGTGGTGCGGGATTTATTGGAAGCCATCTTTGTGAACAATTAATCCAGCAGGGAGAACAAGTTACTGCCGTCGATGACCTATCGACCGGATTTTTGCAGAATCTGGATTCAATTATAGATCATCCGCAGTTCACGTTTCGTACGGGTTCGATTACCGATCCGGTTCTGATGGCGGAAATGGTGCAGGGGGTCGATACGATCTATCATCTGGCGGCAGCTGTGGGTGTAAAACTGGTTGCAGATAATCCCGTACGTACGATTGAAACCAATATTTACCCGACGGAAGTTTTGCTGCGACATGCGGTGCAGGGAGGGCATAAGTTTTTCCTGGCTTCCACTAGCGAAGTATATGGAAAAAACCCCAAAGAACGCTGGACTGAAGAAGACGATCTGCATTTCGGTCCAACAACGCGGCCGCGCTGGGCTTATGGTGCGTCCAAAGCCATTGATGAATTTTTGGCGCTCGCGTATCACCAGAAGTACGGTTTGGATGTAAGAATCGGACGTTTTTTCAATGTTGTGGGACCTCGTCAAGTGGGACAGTATGGAATGGTGATTCCCAGCTTTATTGAGCAGGCCCTTGATGGTGGACCGGTGGTAGTATTTGATGATGGAACCCAAATTCGGTGTTTCGGGCATGTGTCGGAGATCGTAGATTGTGTGATTGATCTGACGAATCTGGATGACGCGAAAGGCCAGGTCTATAACATCGGCAGTGATGAACCGGTTTCGATTTGCGAACTGGCGGAAGCAATCATTGCGAAGGTCAATCCGGAAGTCAAAATCGAATACCTGCCTTATAACAAAGCATATAATGAAGACTTCGAAGATGTCCGCCGTCGTGTTCCCGATTTAGGCCGGCTGGAGAAAACATTAGGTCGTAAGCCACAAGTCAAACTGGACGCGATCCTGGATGATATCATTGCGTCGAAGAAAAAAATCCGCGGGCTTGTCTGAAAGGATGTCCCTCTCGGGTGAATTCGATCGATTGCGGATTCTTCTATATCATCGTCGAACGAAGATTTTTTCTACGCTTTCTTAGAATGTGCTCTTAATATAATTGTCAGAGCCGGAACAATCCTTACAACCTGAGTCCGAATTTTGTGCGGATTCGAGTCGCAGTGAGAGGGTTCTCATTTCCAGAGTTCTTCTGACCCGATGATGGATGTAAGTGTGGTTCTCGAACCAACAATACACAGGCCAGCATTTCACAGGTCAAGGGAATGGAGAGTACGATGAAGGGATTCCGGATCAAGTTAATCGCTTTGACGGTTTTAGCAGGAATGTTTGGCCCAGGTCTCGCGGTGCAAACAGCAGAGGCTGGCGGAGGTCGATTTTTTCTTTCCAAATGTGAGTTGTGTGAAGAAGAGAGCTACGGTCGCCAATATAAGGCCAGCACTTATCCCTGGCCGCGCTATTCGTACCACATGTATCGCGGAAAACGCTGTGATGCGCGAATGCGAACGGGCCTCGTTCCGCGTTACGAATACAACCGCTATCAGGTGAAGAGCATGCAACCATTTTCCGGCGAAATGTTGCCTTTACCTGAATAACGAAATGATCAGGGCGTACTCAAAAACTGCCGTGAGACTATGGAAATGATGCTCCTGTGTGTAGTCTAAAGGGTGAGATTTCAACCTTTCTATTCTACGCTTGCCGGAGAATGTTTACATGTTTCGCCTCGCGCTGCTGCTCTTTGTCTGTCTGATCCCCTTTCCCTCATTGAGTGCGGCCGTTCTGAAAGGGAAAGTCGTTGATGCTTCCACGGGAAAGATCATACCTGCCCGCCTGTCAATTCATTCAGCGACGGGCACTGCCTATTTTGCAGAAAGTGTCGCCAAAGCAGGATCGGCAATCAAATATGATAAGCAGCGCAGCCCGACCAGCATAGAACAGCATGTGACATTGTCAGCGCATGAATTCCAGGTGGACCTGCCTCCCGGAGAATATCGGATTTCTGCTTTTCGAGGCAAAGAATATATTCCCGCTGTAGAAAAAATTCGTGTCAAGGATCAGTCCGTTGAGGTAACTGTTTCATTAAAACGCTGGGCGAATATGGCCAATCAGGGCTGGTATTCCGGAGATACCCACGTGCATCGTCTGGTAAAAGAACTTCCGAATGTGATGCTGGCAGAAGATTTGAATGTCGCGTTGCCCTTGACCAACTGGGTTTCAATTTCCGATCAGCCTCCCTCGCGGGGTAATTTGAATACCGACCAGGATGCCGTCAAAGCGGCTGCTGTATATGTGGATCCGACGCACGTTTATTATCCGTTGAATACGGAATATGAAATTACGCAGGTGAATAATAAACGTCATGTGTTAGGTGCCGTTTTTGTTTTGAATCAAAAAGAAGTTCTCAAGATGGGCGCGCCTCCCGTCACTCCCATCGCAAAGGCTGCCCGCAAACAGGGAGCGTTACTCGATCTGGATAAACATTCCTGGCCTTGGTCTTTAATGCTGGTGCCAGTAATGGACGTGGATTTGTTTGAGTTAAGTAACAATCATATTTGGAGGACGAATTTCCATTTCAAAAATTTCATTGTGCAGACGCGTCCCACTCATTTAGATTTTGAAATGGAAGAGGATGGTTTTACCGAAAATGGTTGGATGCATTATGGATTCGAGATGTACTACAGCATGTTAAATTGCGGGTTTCGAATGCGTCCGACCGCGGGAACCGCTTCGGGAGTGCATCCGGTTCCTTTAGGATTTGGACGCGTTTATGTGAATCTACCAGATGGTTTCAGTTATGAGAAATGGATGTCCGGCCTGGATGCGGGGCGCAGTTTTGTGTCTACCGGGCCGATGTTAACTCTGAAAGTGAACCAATCTCATTTGGGGAAAACGTATCAGAAACCTGCAGGCGCAGAGTATGTTTGTCATTTAGAAGGTGCTGCACGATACTGGAAACCGATTTCCCGGATCGAAGTTGTCGTGAATGGCGATGTGATAGAAACGATCAAACCCACCAATCAAAGGGGAGCCGATTCTGCATTGACCTCAGCCATTGATCTCAAGCTGAAATTAAAAGGTTCGGCATGGGTGATCGTGCGTTGTTTTTCGAAAGATCAGCGTTTCATTTCTGCAGATCAAGTGGAGCGAATGCGATTTGCACATACGGCGCCGGTCTATTTTGATGTTCCCGGTCAGCCTGTGCGTCCCAAACGGGCAGCCGTTCAATATTTGATCCGTCGTTTGGAAGAGGAAATCGTGCGAAATAAGGGCGTTTCGAACGCCGGTTGTGTAAATGAGTATCGCCAGGCTCTGGAAACCTATCAACGTTTGTTGCCGACGGCCCGGTGAACCAGATAAACTGTAAGGAATTAACCGTCAACACTCCGACCCGCATTCATCCTGCCCGTATCACCCCGCTGGAGCCAGTATGTTTTCACACTTCAAAAATTTCTTATGCCCGTCTTGTTTTGTTATCATTCTTTCTTTACAGGTA
>NZ_CALEMX010000413.1 GCF_937910335.1 uncultured Gimesia sp.
GCTCAAAAAAGAATCGTCATCAAGCACTTGCAGGAGCGGAAAGATACCATAAGTACGAAAAATGAGTCAACCACTCTTGGACGAAGACCATTGATTCACAATAGGCAAGCAGGAGAAAGCCTGATCCGTTCAAGCCTTTGAATGACTATGACTTACGACTTGTGCTAAATACAGCCCGGACAAAAACATTCGCTTCTTCCCAGCATCGAGACGCTCAGAATCGCACTCGTTCCGCCCCTAATCGTGCGACCGCAAATGCACATGCAGAGTCGGCGATTGAGCCATCAAAGATTTTTGCGACATTGGTCATCGCAGCCTGACTTAAAATCGGGTGTAATTGAACGACTTTTTCTGCCAGAAAAACAGCACTGCCACTGACCAGAACGGCAGACGGTGGTTCTGTCATTCTTCCCAGAACCTGATCCACTGCTTCAGAAATCTGTTGTTGCTGCTGTGTTGCAAGAAAAGTTGCCATCGCGACCGCTTCCGCCCTGGTGATTTCTGAAATATCACAACAAACAGAGCGGGAGATCCGATCATAGGCATCAAATCGCGTTGCAGGTCGACCGTTGGCCGTATCTATATCGCTTGCATTCTCATCTATGTCCTCCAGCAACAGGTAAAGATCCAGTGCCGTAGCAAAACATTCCGCAGCCATCGGACATTGTTGACCACGCAGAGGAACCGACCTCTCAATCATTGCCACTGGAGTCCGACGTCCACCCGTGTAGACTAATTCGCCAGAGCGCAGCCTTTCGACATCGGTCAGTCCTTCTGGAACCGGCACGCCTTCCTGGATGGGAATAATGTCCGTTGTTGTGGAGCCAATATCGATCAGAATCCCACTTTGTTCCGGGATCATCCGCCCCAACCAGGTCGCCAGTGCATGCCAGTTGGCAGCCGCTGACAACAAGGGAAACTCTCTGGCATGTGCCGTCGTCAGAAATTCTGCCCCTGTCTGCCAGACCACGACCGGAACGGGTGCCACAGCCTGTTCGGTAGCAGACAATAGGGTTTCGACACCCTCAGCCTTTGACTGAAAGCAATCTGCCAGTTCCCCTGTCATTGTCACCGCTACCAGATCGGGTTGCTGATACAATGTGAGTATTTCCTGTAGTTTCTGCTTTAACAGTTCCGGCGTTTTCCAGAGTTCAAAGGGAATCGCATGCGCAACACCATTGCAGTCTGCGGATTTGATATTCGCACCACCAATGTCCAGACCAATCACATACATGAATCGCACTACTCTCTAATTGCGCATCGGGTTCAATAAAACACTTCCGTCAGGACCAAACTCAACGTTCTGCCCCGCTTGCCAATTGATGAGGGGAAGCTCCGTTTCCAATTTGATAATCCGTTCTGCCAGATTATTCGAAGTCAATTGACGATAGCCTGTATAACTGGTCGTCAAGCGAGGATTGATCTCCATAATCAAAGGTGCCGCAGGATCAACATCCGGCAACAGAAGATCAAAGCCGACATATCCAAAAAGACCGGGTATGACTTCACAAACAGACTGAATTAATTTCTCTATTGATCTTAATATATCAATATTCAGATCAGCCGGAATCAGCCCTCCCTGATATTGAAATCCGGATCGCCAGCATATTTTTTGTTCTCCCACAGGAAAGATTTCCCTGCGCTGCGAATTTATCAGAACCGCAGTTGAAATCATCCTTCCTGAAACAAAAGGCTGCATGATGTAATCAAAACCGTCATTCTGAATTTGCGAGAGATTCTCCCTCCAGTCTTCAAGCGCTTCGAAATATGTTAATCCCAGCCCTCCTGCCCCATATCGATGTTTGATAACACAAGGCCATGATTCGGGTGGCATTGATGGCAAACTTTCAAACAAGGATGTGGATATGGTAGGGAGAGACTGTTTTTTCAGAAATTCAAAAAGACGCCATTTGTCTGCGGTCAGTTTGATGGCGTTCAAATCAGAGCCAGAGACTAAGGCTCCCAACTCAATCGCACGCTCAGTTCTCAGGTAGAGAATGTCATCAAATTCAGGAGCTATGATCCAAACGACATCTGCCAGCCGACAAGCATCCTCGAAGAAGAGTATTTCCTCTTCCGGCCCCTTGACGCGGTTCACCTGCAGTCGCTGTTCCTGATCCCAATGCTTAAACTCGTTGAAAGGCGTCGGCAGATCTGCATCCACGCAGGTCATCACATTACAATCTGGAATCGCAAGCAGATCCGTAATCACGGCCTCAAGCATCGCAGCTCCTTCTGTCAATAATGACGGTTCCGCACGAGACGCCGCACAACCACCGCTACTGAGATATTCAGACACAAAAACGTTCAACGTCCTACCTTGTTTGTTTCATCTTTACCTCTGTGTCTGCGATTCAGAGCCGAGACAGCGGCGTTGGATTCGGGATAATGAGATTAATCCTGCTTTTGATTTCACGCTCTTCAGTCTAGGTACTCAATTCTCGTTTGTTAATTGCTACAACGCGTCATCTCATTGTTTTCTGCACGTTTTATCAGTCTTTGCTGATTGATCAAACCTTTCCTGATTAATCAGGTAATTCTGAACCTCTAACTGTTTGAAACCGCTCAAAACGGAGAGGAACCAGGAAACGCATGAGCCTTTAAGTCCCGTCCGGATTGCCCCCTTTACTTTTTACAAAATCCTCTGATTCTGTCCCGTTTGCACACCTGTTTGCATGGTAGACTTTTAAAGATTACTTTTCTTTTTGAATGATAGAGGATTGTCCATGCCGAGCAATTGGATTCGGCCATTTTCGAAATCGACTCCAGGAATGCTGTTGCTGATCATCTTGTTAGCCACAGCCTGTTCCGCCCTTGCGCCTGGTCAGCGCTCATCCTTAAAACTAACCGATCCGCCACCTTTAGATCCACAGAATCAGTCTTTGGATAGCCCTTCACAGAATAAAACTCCTCAGTCGCGCGAAACTCAAAGAGTCAATCCACAGAAGGTTCCACAAAACATACCGGAGTCATCACAGTCTGATAAAGATTTGTTTGCCGTACCAGATTCGGCAGATCGAACTCGAACTCCAGAGCCACGGGATCTACCCGAACAGATCACACCCCGGCTGAAAAGTAAACAACCAGAATCTAAGAACAACCTTTCACCAACGAAGCCAGATTCGAAACCACTATCGGGTCCGAAGATGACAGTACCGGGTACTGTAGACCGCTTGGAAATGACGGTTGATGTAATTCCCAAGCGACAGCTAGGCAGTGGTGCCACGTTTTATCTGATCATCAAAAATGTCAGTGATCGGGCAGTCCGAAATGTATTGCTGGAATGTGAATTTGATACGGAATTTCTCTTTCCCGGCAGACGTGAAAAGAAAATCGGACAGTTGCTTGGCACTTTACAACCCGGAGAATCAAAAGAAATTTCGCTCACTCTCTACAGCGATTCTTTAGGTAGCCATTGCTGCCGGTTTCGCGCCATCGCCGACAAAGAGGAGCTGGTCTGGAAATCCGTTTGTGTGGAGTACGAAAAGAAACAACTGGATCTGTCTATCATCGGACCTTCTGCTAGAACCATAGGCAGTCGCGCTGAATATATTGTCAAATTATCAAATGTTTCCGACGTCGATTTAAACAATGTCCAGGCAGTCATCACCTACGATCCGGTCTTAACGCCACGTGAAGCTTCGATTGGTTCCATACGGGAATCGGGGCAGCTAAAATGGTCATTGGATACTATTCGGAAAGGTGAGGGAGTGCAGTTACAAGTGGAATTCGAATGCGAAGTCGCAGCCGAACATGCCTGTCTGAGAGTAAATGTTGACAGCCCTGACCTGCCGAAAGAACAGGTTTCCGCCTGTTTAAAAGTTACTCCGCCTCAAGGTGTTTTCGATGTACAGGTCCGAGATACCAAAGACCCCATCACGCGCGGTGAAGAGACCGTATATGAAGTCAGCATTGAAAATCGAGGCTTGCAACCTGCCCGGGATATCTCGTTCCAGGCAAAAATCCCACGTATGTTCCGCGTCGTTTCGGTTGAAGCTTATCAGGGAAATCAGAAACTGAATTTGAAACCGGAAGTCAATCAAAATCTATTGACGGTCTCTCCGATTCGAGAGCTCCCAGCAGACGCATTTCTGCGATATACGATTCAGGTCAAAGCGATTGGCTCCGGCGATGGAGAGTTCGAAGTCACCATCGGCGGAGCGGATTCCGAAAAACTCAAAACACGCGTCAGCGAAATCACAACGGTAAATCGCTGACACATCTATGATTGAATGATCTCCTACCAATTCTGCTTTGCATGTTCGGGGAAATCTCGTTCATAGCGTTTTACGAGAGCTTTCATATCCGCAGGCACAATATACACCTTGCCCCGGATCGTTTTTGTTTCGCCTGAATCTAAACCACCCAATCGAAAATCTGCATGCAGGCAACGAATGACACCTTGGAACAATTCCTGGTATGGTTCGAAAGCCGTCGCAAATATCCAGCGATCGTCGGCACTATAACAACCAATTAATCCGTTACTGGGAACCTCTTTACTTAAGGGCCGCGGGTTCACATCGGTGCGTGGAACCGATTTCGGACACCAGACCTGCCCCGGAATGTAGCGCGCTTTCATAGCCCAGTTCCGGGTCGGCATCATCGCTGGTTTCCCGTCCAGAAAGATAAACGACTTTTTGATGTAAGCATATTTGTCATCCGTCGTATCCTTTCCCAAACCGGCGAATTCA
>NZ_CALEMX010000414.1 GCF_937910335.1 uncultured Gimesia sp.
TTCATAATGGCGACTTCTATTAGTGAAATCGTCTTATTTGAAAGATTAGCCAGAATGAAATTGATTTCAGGCTTGTATTGAGTGAGATTAAAATTCGATGGCAGCTATTCCAGATACAATCCGAATATCAGGGTTCTTGGGTACAAGAGCTAAGACCACAAAAAGGAGCATACACCGAATAATCTCTAAATTCCGCATAATCAGATTAAAGCGTTTAAAGGCCTGTAATCAGCCCTCTTCTTCTTCCGGATCAGTATCTGAAATCTGATACCTCGATAGAAATGATCCCATCATGTTTCGCGTTGATTTGGAAACAGTTTCTAACTGTTGGGACTGGGATTCATGGAGAAAGGTGAAAGATAAAATGATGATGGCCGCAGCACTCAGCAATATAGACGAACGGACTTTTTGATTATTGCTGAGTACATTCAACATCGGTTCATACCAGGAATGACTGACGATAGGAATCTTTTGGTTGGGATTCCATTGAGGTACATCTAAAGCTAATTCCGGGTCGACAGCAATTCTCTCTTCTCCCGGGCGTACTGCATCAAAGTCAACACGAGCTACTTCTGAGCGAAATTCGGGATCGTGCTCCAGGGAATGGGCTATTTGTCTCAGATATTCAACTTGATTTTCCAGCGAAACCAGTTGTACCTGAGTCGTAAGATATTCATTTCGCAAGTTTAAATAAGACAAATACCGGGGCGCCAGGACAACGGCGGCAAACATGCTTGCAGCAATAAAGAGAAAGATCCAGAATGTAAGCGAAATCATCCAGCCGTAACGGGATTCTTCATTCTGACTCTCATTGGTTAGCACAGTATTCAACTCCAGCATCCATTTGATACAGGGAAGTCAGGAATGAGACAACGATCCTGATACTTCATTAAAAATCGTCATGACAGGTGGGAACTCTTCATTGACTGGCAAACAGTAAGGATTATCCGCCTTATCACCAATCTACCGATTATTGAAGGATGCGTAAAAAAACTCCCCATTGAGGATTCAAAGGGGAGTGAATTCAAAAAACGAGAGTTTCATTTTTCAGGAAATAGTTCCACCAAAGGTGGCTTCCGTTCCCAGAATCTCTTCGATTCTGAGCAACTGATTGTACTTGCAAATTCGATCAGTTCGACTGGCAGAACCTGTTTTGATTTGACCAGTGCTTAAAGCGACAGCGAGATCAGCAATGGTCGTATCTTCTGTTTCGCCGGAACGGTGACTCATGACAGCCGTGTATCCGGAACGACCAGCTAACTGAACCGCTTCAATTGTTTCAGACAGTGTTCCTATCTGATTCACTTTGACCAGAATACTGTTGGCGATTCCTTCATCAATGCCGCGTTGCAGTCGTTTAGGATTTGTTACAAACAGATCATCACCCACCAGTTGCACTTTGTCTCCCAGACGGTCAGTCAAAGTTTTCCAACCCTCCCAGTCATCTTCCGCCAGGCCATCTTCGATCGAGCAGATGGGGTATTTATCGACCCATGACGCCAGGAAGTCGACCATGCCTGCGGAATCGAATTCACGCCCTTCCACGGTGTAGATTCCCGTTTCGGCGTTGTAGAATTCTGTCGAAGCCGCATCCAAAGCGATTTTTACTTGATCGCCGACTTTGTAACCTGCCTGTTCAATGGCAGTCAAAATGACATCAATCGCGTCTTCACTGTTGGGCAGATCAGGAGCAAAACCGCCTTCATCCCCAACGGCTGTACTTAACCCTTTGGAAGAGAGCACTTTCTTCAATGAGTGAAAAATTTCCGTTCCGCAACGCAAAGAATCACTGAAGTTATCAAAACCCAGAGGCATCACCATAAATTCCTGCAGGTCGATTCCGTTGCTGGCATGTTCGCCACCGTTAATAATATTCATCATGGGAGCGGGTAGACGATTGGCACCGACACCACCCAGATAACGGAACAAAGGCAAATCAGAAGAGTGTGCAGCTGCATGAGCAGAAGCCAATGAACAGGCCAGAATCGCATTCGCTCCCAACCGTGATTTATTTTCGGTTCCATCCAGATCCAGCATGACACGATCGATCAACAATTGATCGCAAACGTCTAGATCAACCAGAATGTCGGCGATTTCTGTATTCACATTCTGAACCGCCTGCTGAACACCTTTGCCCAGAAAACGATCTTTTTTATCGACATCCCGCAATTCGCAGGCTTCATGAATACCCGTACTGGCACCACTGGGGACAGCAGCACGACCGACAGTTCCATCTTCCAGCTCGATATCCACTTCTACAGTGGGATTTCCACGGCTATCAAGAATCTCTCGGGCATGAACAGAACTAATGGCAATACTCATCGTTTGTGTTTCCTAAAATACTTCTATGAGATGAACTTGATCTGCTGATGACACAACAGATCAACAATATTTGATGCTTTTCGATTAAAAGAAGCCTACTTTTAGCAGAAATATGGAGTAACCTCAAATGACTCCGTTTAGATTGTATTAATCTTTCTCGGACATAGAGAAATCTTCAGTAAATACCGTTTCATAACGCTTTGAGGCATGGCCAGACCTTCAGTGTCGTACCATTGATGAAAACCCTTAAAACAGCCACTCTTACACCATTTTATGAGCATCTTCGGGAACAGAGACCTTGAGCTGGTTGGTCCGATTGTTAGGAAATGCCTTTCAAGAAAACAGATTAAAAGTGTCTGGATTCAGGGCGCAATCTCGTCAGACGAGTTAATTCCTGTTAGACTGAAGCGTTCCGAACTATGCGCAATAACGCATAATGAAATACAACTTTGAACCTCAATTGAAATTATCACAACTGAAACGATCTCCTTATGAGTTCCACTTCCCCACAAATCAACCAGCAAGCGACAGGAAAGACTTATCCCTCACTTTCTGTGGAGCCAATGGACCCCCAGCTCAAAACAATACAGCCGGGAGGGGGTATTATTATCAATCTGGAAATGCGATGGGGAAGTTGGCGTCGTTTCTGGCTGAAAACCTTTCGTCGTGGATATGTGCAAAAAATGCAAGCCACGCGCAAAGGTGACTTCAATCCCTGCCCGCACGAAGTACTTGATCCCCGCGATCTCAAGTATTATGAAAACCAGGGGGGCTATTACTGGGACGCTGAAGAGGATCCGTTTACTTACCGTAGCCAACTCCCCTTTGCCCGAGAAGGTCTGGCAGAACTGATCGTGCTCTCGACACTGTTCTTTGGAGGCATGGCATGTTTAGCTGCACTGATGATGAACAGCCAACCCATTGGCTTCCTGGCTGTGATTGGCTGGCTGCTGGTCTTGACGTTATTTTTATGCGGTCTGGAAATAGTCTGGTTCTTTCGGAATCCCAGGCGTCAGATACCGGAGGGAGCAGGGGTTGTAGTTTCTCCCGCCGACGGGACCTTTGACACGATTGAAGAAATCGCCCATCACGAATTCGTGGGCGGACCTGCCATTGAAATTGGGATTTTTCTTTCAATCTTCAATGTACACATCAACCGCATGCCTGTAGCAGGAAAAATTATCAAGCTCACTTATAAACCAGGCAAATGTCTGAACGCTTTGCGTCCGGAATCAACACGAGAAAACGAGCGCCTGGAAATTTACCTGCAAACACCGGGACCGACGAACAGACCAATGCTCGTGCAGCAAATCACCGGGGCAATTGCCCGCCGGATTGTCTGTCGGTTGAAACCGGGAGATGAATTGCCGAAGGGGGCTCAGTTTGGAATGATTAAGCTGGGTTCTCGGACTGTGATCGTATTTCCCAAAGAAGAAGGGCTGGAAATTCTGGCGAAACCCGGAGATAAATTACAAGCCGGCTCGACGATCCTGGCAAAATACGCATCCTCTCCGGAGTGTGTTACTTCAAGTACCGAGGAAGCAGATGAAGAAGCGTAAACTGGTCGCCGTCTTGCCGACATTATTAACTTTGGGCAATGCTGCCTGTGGATTCGGTGCCATTACGTATGCTGCAAAAGTCGCTCCGGAATTTATGGGCCAGGCAACAAACGGAGGTGGTTTGACTCGTATGCTGGGGACAGCACCAGGACTTTTTAATTCATTTGATAATCAGCACCTGTTTATCGCTGCGATGTTGATTTTTATTGCCATGCTGTTCGACGCACTCGATGGAAGTGCTGCCCGCTGGACGAATCAGACCAGTGAATTTGGAGCACAACTTGATAGCTTGTGTGATGCAATCAGCTTCGGTGTCGCACCAGCGTTTCTGATGCTGCAGATGGTTCAATTTCGCACTGAGTACCATCCACGGCTGTTATGGGTAATCGCATTGCTCTTTGCTGTCTGTACAATTTTACGATTAGCCCGGTTTAACGTGGAAACAGATGAAGACGATACACATGAAGGATTCAGCGGGCTCCCTTCGCCGGCTGCTGCCGGTGCAGTCGCAGCATTTCCCATCGCCATGCGCGGACTTTACAAACTGGCGGATACAGAAACGGGGTCACTGACTCAATCAATCGCACAGTGGTTGATTCCAGCAGTAGAATGGTCATTGCCCTGGATTACTTTTGCGTTAGCGGCTCTGATGGTTTCACGTATCCAATACCCGCATGTGTTCAACCAGTTATTTACGGGGCGTCGCAGCCGGCGTCATGTGCTTCAACTCGTTTTTTCCATGGCATTGATCTTTCTCGTTCGGGAACTGGCAGTCCCTGTATTATTCTGTTATTTCGCATTTTCCTCTCCAATTCGTGCTTTTTGGGAAGAAGTAGTCTCTAGACGACTATACAAATCAAGACAAGTTTGACAGAATAGCTAGATTCATCCTATGTTTCTCGAACCTTAAAGGTGCTGTCACCGATGTTTACGGGACTGGTCGAGGCCCAGGGTACCGTTCAGCTTTTGGAACAGAACGGTTCTGCTATCGATTTAACTCTTGAAATTTCGGAATTGATTTCGAATGATGCTCACATTGGCGATAGTGTGGCCATCAATGGATGCTGCCTGACCGTTGTAGAAATCAGCGAGGGCTGCCTGAAGTTTCAAGCGGGTGCAGAGACCCTTGCCAAAACCAACCTGGGACTATTATCTCTCGGCGATCAAGTCAACATCGAACGCCCACTGGCAGCCGATGGCCGCCTGGGAGGTCACTTTGTTCAAGGACACGTAGATGGTATTGGCTCGATTAAGTCGATAGACAGGGATGGCGAGTGGGTTACGATGTGGTTCGATGTGCCCAAAGAACTTGCCTTGCAAATGGTGCCGAAAGGATCGGTCACCATTGATGGTATCAGCCTGACGATTGTGGATTGCCAGCCAACCGCTTTCAGTATTGCGTTAATTCCTCACACACTGGAAGTGACAACATTAGGGCAAAAAAAAATTGGCGGCGTTGTAAATCTCGAAACAGATATTCTTGGGAAGTATGTACAAAAATTGATTCCTGTAACACTTGATGGTTTTAATGAAAGATGATGAAAGGCAGACTCGATCTTATTTAATGCAGCTTTTTGAGCGGCATGGCTTTAACCCGCGCTCTGATCTGGGGCAAAACTTTCTGATCGATCTGAACATCATCGAGTACATCGTTAAAAATGGCCATATTCAACCACAGGACATCGTGCTGGAAGTGGGCACGGGCACCGGTGGCATGACGACCTTTATGGCGCAACGGGCCCGGCATGTGATTACTGTCGAATATGATAAAAACATGCATACGCTGGCCAGTGAAGCGACTCAAAAATACGACAATATCACGCTGCTTCACTGTGATGCTCTAAAAAATAAAAACCAAATCTCACCCACGGTAATCAATGCGATTCAAGAACAACTACAGGCCAATCCTGGCAGTCAACTTAAGCTGATTGCCAATCTTCCTTACAACATCGCAACGCCGATTATTTCGAACCTTGTGGCATCAGAGCTTCCCTGGAGTCGGATGGTGGTGACAATCCAGCTTGAACTTGGGTTGAAGATGTCCTGTAAGTCTTCGGCTTCAAATTACGGGGCCTTGTCTGTGTGGCTCCAGTCACAATGTTTCGTCAAACTGCTCAAGACACTGGGGCCGACTGTGTTCTGGCCCCGCCCCAAGGTCGATTCGGCCATCGTGCAGTTGACTCCCAATCCACCACAAAAGAATCTGATCCGAGACCGTGTTTTCTTTCAGGATTTTTTGAGACGCGTCTTTCAGCATCGACGGAAATTGATGCGGAGTACGCTGACCAACATGTACAGTAAGCAGCTGACCAAACCGGAAGTGGATGAAATTTTATTGGCACAGGGAATCGTGAAAGAAACAGCGCGGGCGGAAGAATTTTCTGTTCCCGAATTAATTGAATTAGCGAATACGTTTCAGGAACGCATTACTCACAATATAAATACTTAAGCAAGAGATTAGAAATAAAGTCCAAGAGACGAGTAAGGAGGACCAATGGAAGATCGAATTATTTGCCAGGGAATCACATTTGATGATGTTCTGCTGCAACCAGCCTATAGCGAAGTGATGCCCTCAGAAGTCAGTGTTGCCACTCAGCTTACCAGAAACATTCCTCTCAATGTGCCCATTATCAGCAGTCCCATGGACACAGTAACCGAAAGTGATATGGCCATTGGTATGGCACAAGAGGGGGGAATTGGCATCATCCACAAGAATATGACTGCCGAACAACAGGCAATGCAGGTGGACCTGGTAAAACGAAGTGAGCACGGTGTGATCGTGGATCCGGTCACGCTTCCTCCCGATGCAACCGTGGCAGAAGCTACGGAAATTATGAAACGCAGAAATATTGGAGGGGTTCCCATTACACAAAATGGGAAACTTGAGGGGATTTTGACGAGTCGGGATTTACGCTTTCTCGACTCACCAGAAACGCTGGTTTCTGAAATTATGACAAAAGAAAAACTTGTGACGGCTACGGAAGATACAACGCTTGAAGTGGCTCAACGGATATTATTGGAAAATAAGGTCGAGAAACTTCTGCTGGTTGACGAAAATTATCAACTGAAGGGACTTATTACGATTAAGGACATCGACAAGACGATGCAGTTCCCACTGGCCTCGAAAGATTCGCGAGGTCGGCTGCGAGTTGGGGCCGCCGTTGGTGTACATGATTATGAACGAGTCGCTTTACTGATTGAGTCGGGGGTTGATCTCCTGGTTGTTGATAGTGCTCATGGCCATTCCGGCAATGTGGTACAGACTGTGAGAGAAATCAAAGACCGATGGGACATCGATGTGGTCGCTGGAAATGTAGCGACAGAACAAGGTGCCCGTGATTTAGCAGATGCAGGAGCAGATGCGGTCAAAGTCGGAATTGGGCCCGGATCAATTTGTACAACGAGAATTATTTCAGGTGTAGGAGTTCCACAACTAACAGCCATTTCCAATGCAGCGAAAGCATTGCAAGGGTCAGGAGTTCCCGTCATCGCAGATGGGGGAATTCGTTATAGTGGTGACATTGCCAAAGCACTGGCAGCTGGTGCTCATACGGTGATGTTAGGGGGTTTGCTCGCAGGTCTGGATGAAAGTCCGGGCGAGTTGATTTTGTATCAGGGTCGTAGCTTTAAACGTTACCGTGGTATGGGATCTATGGGAGCAATGGTTAAAGGTAGTAGCGAACGTTACCGCCAAAGTTCAATTAAGCAAGATGGAAAGGACTCTGCTAAAAAACTTGTTCCTGAAGGAGTGGAAGGGCGTGTTCCCTATAAAGGACCGCTTCAAAATCTACTCTATCAACTCGTAGGTGGACTACGGGCTGGAATGGGCTATTTAGGTGTCCAATCTGTCGCGGAAATGCGAACAGAGGCCAAATTTATTCAGGTTTCTGCAGCAACGGTTAGGGAGAACCATCCGCATGATATTTCAGTCACGCAGGAAGCACCAAATTACACAGCCGAACATTTACCGATGGAATAGCCTTCGACTACGATGGCTCACGACGATGGCACTCACTCTGGGTATTTGCCACTTCACGATCGCTGAAGAACCGGCCGCAAAAATAGATCCCTTTATTGCCAGTACCGGGACGGCGCAAACGTGGGAAGAGTTGAAAACTCGCTCAGCGGAAAAACGCTGGGAGTCGCTCTCGCACGAAAATAAACGTGAGAACAAAAAACAAACCCGAAAATCGCGCAAAGAGCTGCGTAAATCGAGCAAGAGTTCTGACGGAATCGAATTCGTTCCCGAATTTCGTAAGATTCCCGATGAAGTTCCGGCTGCTACTGTATCGCCAGAATCGAATACGTTTTCTACGCAAATCAGTAATTCGCCTGTCACAAATATTGCTCCTGCTTCCGAGTCATTAAAAACAATCGGACTGGAAGAAAAACAACCTGCCGTCAATGCTTCCACAAGGAATTTCGAATTCAACTCGCAGGAAACTGTGGATTCTGTCAGCCAGCCTGAACAGATCGTGCCCATTTTTCCCAGCATAAATGAGGGTGGATCAAAATTTGTCACGACTCAAAAGAGCTATGAAGATCCGGCTGCCTCTCCCGCATCTGGTGATGGTATCCTTTCAGAAGAAGATCTCGAAGATGAAGTACCGCACCTGTTGAAAAAAATTGCCGGTATTAATCCGTTCTTTAATTATGAGCCGGATCCTGAAATTGCCAAAGATGAACCGTGTAGAAATCTCTGTCCTCGTCCGGATGGCAAACCTTGTAAAATCGTAGAAAAAAACGGCGAGACGATTTTGCAATGCCCCAGAGAATTTCAACTTAGCCACGAACCGTATGCAGGACGCAATTTCTCGGAAAGCATTTATACCTGGGAAGCCTCTAATCTGAATTACAACCCGCTCTACTTTGAAGATCCCAATCTGGAACGGTACGGAAATTCTCGCAAAGATTTGGTGCAGCCTTTCGTTTCAATGGGACGTTTCACGGGTCAAATGCTGGCATTACCCTACCAGATGAGCATCGATCCCATGCGGAAGCGAGTTTATCCACTCGGATTTTATCGACCGGGTGAATACACGCCAAAACGTACGAGTGGGATTCCCTGGAATACCAAAGCGGCCTTTACCCAAGCACTTGCAGTGACTGGTCTGGTATTCGTCCTACCCTGATCAATCAGACTTCTGTACGCTGATTCATTGTGAAAACTACGATTCAATCAACCTTGGTTGCCGAAGCTTACCAAGTTCGATATTCTAAAGACACACCTTGCCCCACTGGTTCAGGGTGTGTTTTTGTTTTGAATTCGAGTCAATTTTAGGCTTTCAAGAGAGTGAATGATCCAGCCATGTCGTTTGATTCAGACAACAGTGTTTCGAGTGCCTCACAGGCTTTAGCCAATGATATTATCCAGCGTGTTGCCAATTTGGTCAGCGAAGCAGAAGCAGAAACGAAGCCTCTGGAACTGGATCCCTATCGGAGTCAGTTATTTGAGTTGTTTGTGATGGCGAATGCCGCTGGTTTTGTTTCAGAAGAAGCAGAAATCGATCTCACCGCCGACAATCTCTGTCGGGAATTGGCAAAAGGCTGGGGATTGACGGCTGCCACTCAGCAGGCAATGGAAGAGCAGGCGAAACTTCCTCAGGAACAGGTTAGCAAGATGCGGATCCTTTGGTCTGTCTTGAGACTCTGGATGGAATGGGATTATGCCTGGAAACGTTGGGACGAATTTCATCCGCATGAAAACGAATAAACTCTGATCTACTGAAGTCTCAAAGTAGAGAGCCTGTCAAACACATAGCGCGCGTTGACCAATGCACATCAAACTTGCATTACTGGCATAATTCACGCCAGATCGTTTCGATGCTCTGGCTGGCCTGGTTACACGTGAAAGATTCCAAAGCCCGTTGCCGCGCAGCGCGTGCGATGGTCTGATTGAGATTCTGGTCGCTCAAGGCCCCTTTAATAGCAGCCGCAAGTGCCATCGAATCATTTGCGGGCACTAATAAAGCGGAAATTTCGTGCTGCACGATCTCACTGGTGCCTCCCACATCCGTCGTCACAATCGGCAGGCCGCTGGCAATCGCTTCCAATAAGACACGACCCAAAGGTTCCTGTTTAGCCGGGTGCACCAACAAGTCGGCTTCGTTCATCAGTCGATCGATGTCTTCACGGTAACCCAGACGATGCAGGCGTCCTTGTAAAATTGGTTTCTCAAAGGCAGCAGTCAGTGCACGATCAAAGTCGATACTCTCTTGTTTCTGTGAATACCTTTCCCCGACCAGCAGAAAATGCGTCTTTTGATCTCCCTGTTCTGCAAGAATTGTCGCCGCCCTCGCCAGAATATCCTGGCCTTTTCGCAGGCCGATCTGACCAACGGTTAAACATAATTTCGTATCGTGTTCCAGCCCTAGTTCCTGTTTGAGGAATTCCGTTGCCGGCCGCGGAAGAAAGCGATCTGTATCAACGCCGTTATAGCAGACCGTTACACGCTCCGGTTGAAGTCCCTGTGAAATATGAAATGCCCGGGTTGCTTTCGAGACCGCGATCAATCGCCGATTCTGATTCAAATCTCGAATCGCCGCCTGACTGAGTTTGATGATATCCCGCAAATGACCGGAGCAGGGGAGGGGGAACTGCTGAGACAACGCACCGGTTAGGCGTGACATGGAGAGGCTGTTGGCATGCAGTAAATCAAAGTGGCTTGCCTGCAAAGTAGGCAAGAGCTGCATCGCTACTTCTTCACGTGATAATCGCTGGCCTTGTGCACTGTGAAAGGAAACGGGGTGACATACCACACCCAGTTTCTCAAGCTGTGCTTGCAACGGGCTTTCATCGGGACAAAACGCAGTGAAGTCAAACGAGTTCCCATGCAGTCGATCCAGCATCGCGAGCATGGAATGTTCGCCCCCGTTCAATGAACCAAACTCGAATAAGAGGACAATACGTTTCACGATCAATCAGCTTTTGTCAGTTGATCGAGTTTTGCTCCGAGGACGGCTGCTTTGGTTTTCCTTAAACCAGTTTGAGCCACTTTCAAAGCATCCTGCTTCCAGTAATCCCTGTTGAATAATTCCAGTGACAACATTCCCCGAAATCCGGATTGATAAATCATACGGAATATATCTGTCAAGGGAGCCACTCCATCGCCGGGATAGACGCGATGTGCATCCGTCATCGATTCGCGAGGAGGTTCAGCGGGATAATCATTCACATGAAATACTTGAATTGCAGAACCGCTCAATAAACCCAGACCGGCAAAATCGGAGCCTCCTTTGAAAATATGGTACACATCAGGTAGCAGGCACGCTTTGGGGTGGCCGCTTTCAATGGCCACGAACATCGATTCTCCCAAACGTGAGAGCGAACTGGAAAAGCCCCAGACTTCTACCTGAGGCACCACGCCCATCTCATCGCCAAGTACCAGCAAATCGCGATAGCGTTTGGCCGCGGAAAATAAATTGAGATCGGTCTGCTTCGTCGCGCCGGTAGGAGGAGCTGCCAGACGAATTCCCCCGATCTGTCGTAACGTGTCCATATCCCGCTTCGCCTGTTCCAGTCCCTGCTTGCGTTTCTCGTCATCATCAACGATCCACTGCGCAAAGCCGATGGCACTTTCGACAGTCAAGTCGGAATCCTCAATGCGTTTTCTCAAATCTGCTAATGAGCCTCCATCTTTGACATACGCGTCGATATCACGCATCCAGGGTTCAATCGCATCGTAGCCAGCTTGACTCGTCAGATCGACCTGTTCCACGATCCCCAGTTTCTGTCCGCGAATCGTACTGGTGTTAAAACAATAGCCAAATGGTTCTGCTGCACTTCTTTGCCGGGCAGAAGGGGAAGCCGCATAAGTGGTGGCCGAAAATCCAGCAGCAAGCACGCTACCCGTGGCTGCCAGCATTTCGCGTCGATTAAGGTTTGATTGCATGAAGATGATTCCGGTGGGATGAGGTAAGGATTGATACTCCATCTAAATTACCGGAACCAGGGACCATTTTCAACCTGTTCCCATACCACGATCAAAGGCTTCCAGGTCACGCTGGAACAGGCTGAGCACTGTATGTAGCGTTTCCCGGTTGATTTTCCAGTTCGGATTATCAACGGTATAGCGATTACAGTGATCGACAATCAAACGGTACAGAAATTTGAACAAATGACGCGGAACGCGCAGCTGAGCAAATTGTGAAATTAATTCCTCTTCAGAAATGGAATCATCAAACAGTGTCCGGATGGATTGGTTCGAATTCGGGTCAGTCGAACAGGCGCGCACGCGATCACAGGCGACGTCGTAGAGAGATTCCCCAGTCCAATCCAGCGATGTGATCAAATTCTGCTTATCCAGCCGCGAGCGTTCGTAAAATTCTTTTTCTTCCCGCTGCAGGTAATAAACCACGTCAGAGGGTAACAGCAGTTTGAATGCAACGCCCGGATGTTTTAATAACTTATTATCGAACATCGGCCAGAGCAGATCCCGCATGCGCTCTGCAGAACCATTGACCAGATGCGGTTCATCCACACGGTCCACCAGAATGATGATGTTTGCGAATCCAAGCTTGTTGAGAACTGTCTGAAATTTGCTCAGCAGTTCATAGCGGTCATCGCTGCGATCTCGATAGGGAATCGGCTGTCCGGCCAGTTCTCTGCGTTCAATTCGCGAAAGAATTTTTCGTAACGCATTCGGTAGATGATCAAACACGCGCACTTCCCGTGTGACTCTCCAGGCTTTCCAAAGTAATGTTGATTGACGCCATAACCAGGGTGCCCACCCGGCAATCATGATCAGCCAGATCCACCACTGGCCGAAATCTTTCCAGTTCCCCAGATAAAACACGAGACCCACTGTGACCAGCGTGACCAGAAATCCCAGTCCCTGTTCCCATTTGGTTTTCCAATAACCGAATTTCAGCTTCCGTCTCAAACGGTTCCAGCGTTGTACCGCGGGCATATCCAGACTGTTGTCATAAAAGGCCGCCAGTAACAACAAATCTCGTTTTTCCAGATGAGACAACTGAGCAATCTGCGATTTCGAAACCGTTTGGGCATTGTTCTTTGACGACTCATTCCGTTCGATGATTTGCCCAATGAGCTGTGTCGCTCCCAGAGAAAGGATGGCGTCCATGTGATCCCACAATCGCCAATAAGAAAGCAATCGCTCAGGACGCCGTTTGCGCCCCGAATACCGTTCCCGGAAACAGTCCAGAAAGGGATTAAAATTATCGTACTCAATCACGAACACACGTTTATCGGGATGGTCCTCATTAAATTTTTGCAACTGTTCGATCATTTGCATCCGAATGGCAGTTTTCCCTGCACCCTTCTCACCGAATACAACTGAAGTGGAAGGATTGGCCGGATTGGAAAAAATTTTGTCCCAGACCGGATGGTGTGTCCCATTCAGGCAGAATTCTTTGAACACATGATCGCTTTGTGCATCTTCCTGCCCGAAAGGATTTTCTTTGATACCGTGATGATCTAAAAACTGTTGAACTTTCATAAATGTCTTACTTATACAAATGAAATAGTTTAAACTCTTGTATTAAAGCGAGTTAGGTTCAATTGTCACGATTCTTCGATAACAGAATTCATCGATGGATTGAAACCTTGCGAAAATGA
>NZ_CALEMX010000415.1 GCF_937910335.1 uncultured Gimesia sp.
TCATAAATCAGCAGGTGATCATCTGGGCGCTACGCTTTTAAAACAATTTACCACTTCCCGGTAGGCGCTACGTTTTCTGGCCGGTGTTTACAGCCAATACCGAAACAATCCCCGTGTATTGGCGCAGGAGACCCGACCCCTCGCCTGCACTGGTATTATTCCCATCGATGGACGGCATCGAACTAATTTGTCGTTGAGTTCTACGTTTTTTGATTGAACCAACACGCTGGTCATACTCTCGACGTAATTCCTGATTTAACAACGTGACTTCAGCTTCTTCCAGTTCATAAATGATCTTGGAAGCGGCCTTGGCTTTTTTTCCCACTTGGAATTGTTCCATGTGTTCCTTCTGCCGTCCAACTGCCATACGAATGACTTCGCGATCTTGTTCATCCACCGAAATACGCAACAATTCGTAATAAGTCGGCGGGCAATTCTTTTTAGGAATGCCTAGCCATTTATGATATGGATTAAATTCACCACTCATTATGGTGCTCCTCGATTTGAATAACTTGAAATTCAAAAACCTCACCATAGAACGGTAGTGCACCCAAGTCCACATAAAAACAACTTTCAATCAAAAATTGAATTTTCACTCGACACAAGTTGTCCCCACAATGTAAATTTAGAGAAAATAACCACTATAGAAAAGACGTGTCGGGTGATTAATATCAAGACATAATCAGATTTGGGCTCCCATTATAGAGTTTAAAGAGGATACCCTAAGTCGAAACAAGAACGCCGTAACAACAGGGAACCGTTGATACGAATTTCGCAAACAGGTTCCTGGAGCAGAATGTGTCTATCCCCACTGAAGAACAGCAGACAAGTGACTGGTCTGTTACACGTAAAATTCTCTGGTTTATATTATTTCTCGTCGTATTGGTCCTGTTAGCACCGGGGAACATAAGAGCTCTGAAACCAGCTGACGGGCATATATTTGACTTCTTTAAAGAGTGGGCGGCTGTCAAGAACTGGTCTGTGGGTATGCCCGTCTATTCCAATCAGGAACTGGCGATCCAAAAGCATCTTAATGCCGGCCTCTCGGATTCCGACGGTTTTTTTGACCCCTACAATACACACCCTCCCTCTGCAAACTTGATTTCGCTCCCGTTTTTCTTTTTGTCTTATCAAAACGCGCACCTGGCCTGGAATCTCGTCTCACTTGGCATGTTGTGCCTGGCTTTGGTTTGGATAGTAAGAGGGCTCGAATTTCGGCTGTCTGGCTGGTCGATTCTCGCGTTGTTTACCTTGCTTGTGCTCAGCGATCCACTCCAGCAAACCCTGATTCAAGGGCAGCCAAACCTGTTATTAACGTTGCTCATCGTCGGCGCATGGCGGGCAGGAAAATCAGGCAATACTTTCGTTTCAGGAATGTGCCTGGGATTGGCAACCGCGGTCAAAATCTATCCCGCCTATCTGTTTCTGTATTTCCTGGTGCGACGTGACTGGCGAGGTATAGCGGGGGGAGCTGTTTCCTTTGCTCTGATCACTCTATTGACGGTAGCCATTTTTGGTATCGATGCTTACTGGGATTATATAACCGTGGTATTGCCTTCGATCAGCAACGTCACTAACAACTGGGGAAATGCGTCGCTGCTGTCTTTCTGGGAACGACTTTTCAGCCAATCAACGTCCACTATTCAATCGATCAACGATTCACCAGTGCTGCTTCAAATTTCTGTCTGGTCATCGTGGCTAACCGTGACACTGCTTGCTAGTATCGCGATCTGGAAGACACGAACGGAAAAGTTCGGCGAACGCGCATTTGCGATTACCATCGTCGTCATGCTCTTGATGTCTCCCACAACGTGGCATCATTATTTCGTCACGCTGGCACTTCCAGTCGGACTGTTACTGGCCTTACATCGACCTCGCTCTGGCAAACGTTGGATCGTGAACCTCACGATTGCTGCTCTGGCAATCAGTCCCCGCATCATCTGGCTGCTCTTGATACGCCCACAAAAAGCAGAAGTGGCAACGGGAGCAATGCCCTGGGAAAACGGCGGCATGATCGCGCTTCCCTGGCAATCGCTCACGGCTCTTTCCTATCAGTGTTACGCATTACTGATCGTCATCGCACTGCTTTGGCCTACTAAAGCAACAGATCAAAGTAACGATTCGACTTAAGAGAAGCCTTATTGCAGAGGGGGTACGCGATCGCGACCGGGAAATGACACTCAGTCAAGCCGCACGTACCTGTAGAAAGTTGAACACGAAATTCGCAGCGTCTTGCAGATATCATCGATTTCGAGGCTCTTGTCAGCATGGAGCTTCTTGGCCAGCACGACTTTCGCCTCGTTGGCAGCGACCTTCGGGCGTCCACCGTTGCGGCCCCGTGCTCGCGCCGCCTCCAATCCCGCCTTCGTGCGTTCTTGAATGAGCCGCCGCTCGAACTGGGCCAGGGCTGAAAAGATGTTGAAAATCAGCTCGCATGAGGCACAAGTCGTGTCGATCGCTCCTTCGTTGAGTGACCGGAACCGTCCCGTACAAAAACCTCTTCATAACGACTTTTGCACGGGCTGATTCCGGAAGTCATGAAATTAAAGGAGCTTAGAAAAGTTCGAGCCTTCTATGGTGATTCAGAGGGAACTCACCGCTTTCGAACTTTTCTGGAGTAGCTTACACCGATATTTAAGGTGAGCTGAGTCAACTCTGAGGCCCTGCAGTCGGCGAAGGTTCCACAGAGCATTGAAATCGGTCGTCCATCGAATGTGAACTGTGTCTCAGCGGGGTATAAATAAAGTGACATCTCCTTATTTTACAACATGTTACCACTGAGACTGATTTTACCACGATGATCCAACTTTTTCATCCCCTGCTGACACTGATTGCGACTGCTTCCGACAGTCTGTTGGCCAAATACGTCCTCTACTTGAAGAAAGAGAACCGGATTCTGCGGGATCGTTTACCAGGTGAGATTCATACAAAACCTCACGAACGTGCTCAGCTCTTGAAATACGGCAAGCCGCTCGGAAAAGCGATTAATGAACTGATTACGATCGTCACTCCGGGGACCTTTCATCGCTGGATACGAGATGAGAAAAAGGGACGGAAGAAAAATCCCGCCGGTCGGCCAGGAAAGAGTGCCGTACTGCGGGAACTGATTCTCAAGATCGCCCGGGAAACGGGCTTCGGTTACACTCGCATCCTGGGTGAACTTCGGAAACTCGGCATCTCTCGGATTTGTCGTCAGACTGTGAAAAATATCATCAAAGAAGCAGGGATCGAGCTGTAAACACCGGCCAGAAAACGTAGCGCCTGCCGGGGAGTGGTAAATTGTTTTAAAAGCGTAGCGCCCAGATGACCACCTGTTGGTTTTAGGTCAGACTCTCAGTATATGAGTCAGTTCTGATCCGGAAACAGCGGGGGCAAGGGTGTATACAGATATGGAGTTATGGGCTGAGATCCGTCGGCGTGTCTTGAACGGTGAAATCAGTAAACGCGCTGCTCGTGCCGAGTACGATATTCACTGGGATACGTTACAGAAAATTCTGACCCACTCGGAGCCGCCGGGATACCGGCTGAGTAAACCCCGGCCTTCCAAGCTGGAGCCTTTCCTGCCGATCATTCATGAGATTCTGCAGAGTGATCGGAACGTTCATCGTAAACAGCGTCACACGGGGAAGCGTATCTTCGAACGCTTGCGGGACGAGCACGGGTATTCTGGTGGAATCACGATTGTGCAGGAAGCGGTACGGGACTGGAAGCAAAAGTCACGTGAAGTATTTCTTCCACTCAGCCATCCACCGGGTGAAGCGCAGGTAGATTATGGTTTTGCCGATGTCTGGCTCAACGGTGAACTGACCAAAGTAGCGTTGTTTGTGATGACGCTGCCCTACTCGGATGCGATTTTCATGCAGGCTTTTCCCCGAGAGTGCACAGAATCATTTCTGGAAGGACACCGGCGGGCCTTTGATTTCTTTGGAGGCGTTCCGAATCGGATCAGCTACGACAACTCGAAAATCGCCGTGGCTCGCATTATTGGTAACCGCGAACGAAAAGTCACCACAGAATTCCTGCGGCTAAAAAGCCATTTTCTATTCGAGGATCATTTCTGTTTAGTGCGACGCCCCAATGAGAAGGGGCATGTGGAACACTTGCTGGACTTTGCGCGGAAGAATTATCTGGTTCCAGTGCCGCGTGTGGATGCCCTGAAAACGTTGAATCAAGAGTTAGTGCAAAACTGTCAGAATGATTTAAAACGTCAATTGCGGGGCAAGCCTTCGTCAAAACAGGTGTTACTGACTGAAGAACAATCCTCAATGCTGCCGATCCCACAGCAGGCCTTTGACACTCATCGCCTGGCTCAAGCCAACGCCAATTCACTCTCATTAGTCCGCTTCGATAGCAACAGTTACTCGGTGCCAACCAAGTATGCGTATCGTCAGATCA
>NZ_CALEMX010000416.1 GCF_937910335.1 uncultured Gimesia sp.
GTTTCTTCCCTTCTTGCCCCTTTCTTGGCTCCGTATGACCCATATGCCATGGAATTCTCGCGAATTTTGACCTACCCAACTCGTCAAAACTGGCTGGGAACGGATGGAATGGGGCGAGATGTATTGTCTCGTCTTCTCTTTGGTGGTCGTCGGAGCTTGTTGTCGGTTGTTGAAGGTGTCTCGGTAGCGCTTACTCTTGGAATCCCGTTAGGGCTCGTGGCAGGCTACTTCGGAGGTTGGACCGATAGGGCAATTTCGCGCTTTGTCGAAATGCTGATGTCCATCCCTGCAATCATTTTGGTACTTGTGGTTTTTTCAGCGCTACCACGCAACGAAGACATCGCGATGGTTACGTTTGGGGTGCTTTCATTTACGACGCCACTAAGGGTTGTACGTGCAGCAACAATACAAGTTAGAGGAGAGCTCTATATTACGGCTGCTCGTGTTTCTGGCCTTTCTCACTTGCGAATTTTGCTTCGACACGTATTTCCGCGCATCAGAGGTCCGATCATTGTGCAAGGGACCCTCTTCTGTGCGTACGCACTGCTCTTTGGGATAGGAATAGCCTTTCTCGGTCTAACTGGTGGGACTGAAGATCCTTCATGGGGCGGGATGATTGGAGAGGGCACAAAAATAATTATCCAGCAAAGTTGGCTTATATACCCACCTGGAATATTGAGCGTGCTTGTAATTCTTTGTTTTTCAATAATCGGAAATACTATTCGTGATGTTGTAGTTAAAGACGAGACGGTAGCACAGCAAAGCTACTCGCGATCAGTTAAAAAAAATTTCTTAGCATCGTCACCAAAGGTTGTTACTAACGACGAATATTTGCTGAGTGTTACCGGCCTTGAAGTGAAGTACTTGACCAATAAATCCGATGTCACGATTGTTGATGGAGTCACGTTCGCTATCCGAGCTGGTGAAACAGTGGGATTAGTGGGTGAATCTGGATGTGGAAAATCAGTGTCTGCGCTGGCAATGCTTCGACTTCTTCCTAATGGACTTGAAATGACCGGTGGCAGTGTCGTCTTTGATGGTCAGGACATCACGGGGATTAGTGATAATGATTTTTATCAACTTCGTGGTTCGACATTTGCCTATATCTCGCAGGAACCTCAGGCCAGTCTTGATCCAACTTTTACGATTGGAAGTTTGCTTTGCGAAGTGATTCGTAGTCATGAAAAGATATCGAAATCTGACGCAAAACGACGTGCCGTCGAGCTTCTTGCGTTAGTTGAACTTCCTGACCCTGAACGAGTGGCTCAACTACGCGCTTACGAACTGTCTGGCGGGATGGCACAGCGTGTTGGAATCGCCCTCGCACTTGCAGGACGACCAAAACTACTGATCGCTGATGAGCCAACGACTGCTCTTGATGTCACTGTCCAAGCCGAGATCCTGGCTTTGCTTCGCCGACTACAAATCGAGACAGGTATGGCAATTCTTTTGATAACACATAACTGGGGAGTGGTCTCTGAACTTTGTGACCGTACTCTCGTAATGTACGCCGGACAAATTGTTGAACATGCTTCGGCTCAGTCGTTATTTGATCAGTCGTTACATCCGTACACGCAGGGGCTACTTAATTCGCTGCCAAACCAGAGCAATGAACATGGTCGACTTAGTGCGATTTCGGGGAGTGTCCCACAGCCTGGTAGCTGGCCGGCAGGTTGCCGGTTTGCACAGAGGTGTCAATATGTAACTATCGCTTGTAAAGAAGATCAGATTTCGCTAACTACTGTTTCTGCTAATCATGAGTCACGCTGTATTCGTATTCACGAAATATTCTCTTCGGAGACGAAATAGTCATGTCTGATCATCTTTTGCAGGTACAAGATCTTTGTGTCGAATTTCGCCAAGGTCGCAAGAGAATAATGGCAGTCGATGGTGCAAGTTTTAGTATTCAAGCCGGCGAAACGGTTGGACTTGTTGGTGAGTCAGGTTCAGGCAAGTCAACTATCGCGAACGCCATTCTCGGGCTCGTTCCAATCACTTCTGGTCAAATAACTTTTGCCGGAGAAGATGTGACTCACTTATCTTTTGATGAGCGGCGAAAGTTTTATCGAAACACTCAGATGGTGTTCCAAGATCCGTATAGTTCGCTTAATCCAATGCGCACTATTGGCCAAACTCTCGAAGAACCCATTCGATCCCTAGGCGGTGGTGAACGAGGAATGATCAACGATCGAGTACTGACCATGCTTAAACGCGTGGGACTTCCCGCTGAACTGATAAATCGATATCCGCGCCAGTTATCTGGTGGCCAGCGCCAACGTGTTGCAATTGCACGCGCTCTTATGGCGTCTCCAAAACTAGTCATTTGTGACGAAGCGACGAGTGCACTGGATTTGTCAGTCCAAGCTCAAGTCCTCAATCTGCTCAAAGATCTTCAGCAAAGTGAAGGTCTAAGTTATCTTTTTGTTTCACATGACTTAGAAGTAGTTAGGTACATGTGTGATCGTGTCGTCGTCCTTTATCAAGGCAGAATCATGGAGTCTGGGCTATCTGACGATGTTTTTGTTGGACCAGCACACCCTTACACCGATGTCCTTCAACGCGCCGCATTGGATCCAGATCCGAAAGTTCAGCGCGCTCGTCGTCGGGAATTCAACGTGAGTCCTCAAGTGCCAAACAAAAATGCCGACGATGGAGTGCGGCGGTGTCCCTTTGCGCCTCGTTGCGCTTATTCGCAACAACAGTGCTGGGAAGAGCAACCTTCACTTTGCTCCACTGAGCGACCAGGGGGGCAAGTCGCTTGCTTCCGCTCACCTGAATGGCGACAATAATCTCGTACGTATCCAGTGGGCAAAAGGAGTAACAATGAGTGACGCAAAAACATTTGATCAACAAGTTTCAGACTTGAATGTAGTGCATGTTCCTTGGTGGAAAACAGGACCGATCTATCAAATCTTTCCACGAAGCTTCTCCGACTCAAGCGGTGACGGGGTTGGCGACATTCGCGGAATTATCAGCAAGCTTGACTACCTCAATAACGGTAGTGATACATCCTTGGGCGTAAAAGCAATTTGGTTATCACCAATCTATGTTTCGCCGGGCCGTGATGCCGGCTACGACGTAGCGGAACATACTGTTATCGATTCTATGTTTGGAACGGATGAAGATTTTGATGAACTAATTGCAGAATGCAAGAAACGCAACATCAAAGTCATCATGGATATGGTCTTGAATCACACATCTAATATGAGTCCGTGGTTTATTGATTCTCGCTCGGGAAAGACAAGTGCGCATAGAGATTGGTACATATGGAGCGATCCAAAGCGCGGTGGTCGTCCACCTAATAATTGGCGATCTTGGTTTAACGGACCAGCATGGACGTTCGATGAGGATTCCCAGCAGTTCTACATGCATACGTTCCATCCTGAACAGCCAGAATTGAATTGGCGCAATCCTGAGGTTCGGGCTGCGTGTATAAATGTCATGCGATTTTGGCTCGATCGAGGTGTTTCCGGACTTCGACTTGATGTCTGCAATGTGTACTTTAAGCATCCTGATTTACTTGACAATCCGCGTCGCTTAGGTACAACTGTGTGGAATCGCCAACATCACATCAACAGCAAGAATCAGCCAGAATTTCATGGTTTTTTGACCGATCTGCGTGCGTTGCTTGACAGTTATCCAGAATCTATGGCGGTAGGCGAAATATTTGATGGGAGAGTGGAGGTTGCGGCAAGTTATTGCAAAAAACTCCATATGGCTTTTAACTTTGATATCGCCCAACAAAAAAAGTGGCACCCACGGGGTTTTCAAACCGCCATTTCAAAATGGGACAACCTCCTAAGTGATGAAGACACATGGCCTTGTTACTTCATGTCCAATCATGACATGTCACGCCATAGTTCTCGATTTGGTGGCGAAGTTGGACTAGATGAAGCAGATGCATGCGCGAAGGTCGTAGCAGCAATGCTATTTACACTTCGTGGAACTCCGTACGTGTATTACGGCGAAGAAATTGGTATGCGTGACGTTGAGATTCCCGTTGACGAGCAGTTTGACACTGGTGTCGTGTTTGGCTCAAGAGATCCAGAACGCACCCCAATGCAGTGGAACTCTTCATCGAACGCTGGGTTTTCATCAGTGACTCCTTGGTTACGAATGGCTCTTGATTTCAAAAATCGCAATGTTGAGCTGCAGGAGTCTGAACCAAATTCAATACTGAATTTCTATCGCCAACTGTCCAATCTAAGGTCAAATTCTCTGGCACTCTTGCTTGGAAACTGGCGGCCACTCATCAGGAAACCTGACAAAGCAATGGTTTATTTGCGTGAACATCAAGGGAAATACGCTCTGGTGGCACTTAACTTTACGAACAAAAAAATTCGCGTCAAGTTGGATGCGAGTCTTCCTGTCTCGCAATGGCTTTTGTCATTGAGCACCTGTCGCCCAAGCGATGGCAATGAGGAACGATTAGAAAAATCATTTGAACTTGCACCCTACGAAGCATCAATATTTGGAGCATAGGGGAACGGAACTGTGTCAGATTCTAAAAATTTAGATCAGAATATAATTCGACCAGTTTTATCCTTCCAAGTGTTGGAAATTATTAAGGCAATCGGCCCTCCTCCTAAAAATGATGTTCGCGACATACATCAACTTCGAGAAGACGGACATCGAGCTGCACGTGTTTTAAGCGGTGTCCCGGAATCTGTGGCGAGGATCGAAGACTTAGATACTGATGGCGTGTCTGCCCGTCTATACACGCCTGAACATAGCGAAGGTGGAGTACTCGTGTGGTTTCATGGCGGTGGCTGGGTGCTTGGTGGGATTGATGAGCACAATTCACTCGTGTGTGCGATTGCAAACCGCGCTCAATGCAGCGTGCTTTCTGTCGACTACCGACTCGCGCCAGAGTATCCGTACCCGGCAGCTATTAACGACTGCTGGACTTCGACAAAATGGGCAATGCAGCATTTTGACCGTGTTGCTATTGGCGGTGATTCGGCTGGAGGAAATCTGGCTGCAGCGGTTGCGCTGCGCGCACGAGACAACAACATGAAGTTGGCTCTCCAACTGCTCGTCTATCCCGCGCTCGACTCAAGGGTCGATTCCGATTTTCTCAGAGAATTTGTCACTCGATATGAGGGCTTCATGGGAGAAGCAAATTTCGGGAAGAACTCAGTAACTAGACTCCGATTTGTCTGGGAAACATATGTGGTTGAACCAGAACGTCGAGATGAATCGTATGCTTCGCCAGCACATGCTGCGTCACTGATGGGCTTGGCCCCAACTCTCATGATTCTTGCTGAGCATGATCTCTTGCGGGGCGAAGGTGAGGAATACGCTCAACGACTGCAAGATGCGGGAATAACAGTTGAAACTTTGATTTATTCGGGTCAGACACATGGTTTTTATAGCTTCCTTGGTGCTGTTCCTGATGCCATGGACGCTGTACAGAGGACCTCGGTCATACTTCGAAATGCGCTACGGGAAAATGTGTAAATGAATAGTCAGCCGTTACCTCGCACAAGTCCGTCAAAACTTGGCGTCAGCGCTCGAGGCATTATTGAGTTTCTTGACCAGATTGAGGCATTAGGACTAGACCTGCACTCTCTCATGATTGTGAAAAGTGGTCAGATAGTAACGGAGGGTTGGTGGCAGCCATACAGAGCAAATGCCCCGCATCTGCTGTATTCATTATCAAAAAGCTTTACGTCAACAGCCATCGGAATCGCAGAACACGAGGGGCTACTTTCAATCAACGACACTGTCGTATCTTTTTTTCCTGAAAAGGTAGAGGGTGATGTTCATCCATTTACAGCCGGACTAAAGATTCGTCATCTCTTGGCAATGGCTAGTGGTCACGTGATAGATACGTGGCCTGCCATCTCGGTTGGCGACCCAGACATGGTTCGTAATTTTCTTGCAATCGAACCTATAAAACCTCCAGGAACTCACTTTTGTTACAACCAAGGCTGCACGTACACGCTTTCCGCAATTATTTCTAAAGTTACGGGTGGCACTCTGCTTGAATACTTAAGGTCCCGTCTTTTTACACCAATGGGAGTGGAAACTGTTGAGTGGCTGGAGTCGCCAGAAGGGATTACGCAGGGTTTCTCGGGGCTTTACTTAGAGACCGAATCAATCGCAAAGTTTGGAATTCTCCAGCTCCATCTCGGCGAATGGAACGGTGATCAGTTGGTGCCAGCGGAGTATCTAAAGACAGCTCACGAAAAACATGTAGAAAATTTTGATTCCTCTGAGTCTTCGGATTGGCAACAGGGCTACGGTTTCCAATTTTGGGTCTGCCGCTACGATGCATACCGAGGTGACGGCGCATTCGGGCAGCTCTGTGTAATGATCCCGCAGTGTGAAGCAGTTGTTGTTTGCACTGCTGCGCTTGCAGATATGCAAACAGAATTAGACACCGTTTGGAAATACATACTTCCAGCATTGTCTGGGTCATTTGAGCAAGACAACGCTGGTGACGAAGAACTTTCACTGAGACTTAGAAACCTCACCAGTAGTAGTTCTGATTTGGCCATTGTTGATGGTCCGTTGAGTGCGACATTTGCTCGTTCTGCAACAGTGGCACCGTTTACGGATCACCTTCTTTCACTTCGCGTGGAGTCATCAAAGAATGGAACTACCTTGACACTCGTCACGCACGATGGCGAACATAACTTTGATCTCGTCGCGAGCAAGTGGAGCGAGGGAACACTCCCATCGCGCCATCAACCATTTTTGAAGGCGTCATTACTCGGTGGATGGGTTGCAAATGATCGCTTCATCGTTGAAGTTGTGTGGCCAACTTCGCCCCATCGTCTTTTGCTACGCGCTGAAGTCGGCATAGAGTCAGTATTCGAAGCGAAGTGGGTGACCGAACCTTTGGGCTCGGCTGCTAAGTCAAAATCTGTTATCGAAAGCGTTCGACAAAATCACGCCTGACATCGGTTTAAGTAACATAGTCAATATCGCAGCGTTGGCTGGGGTGGTGCGCTTGTCAGGCTCAGCAAAGATAAATCAAGAAGTGTTGAGTAGCGCTGACCCGTTGCTAAACTCAAAGCCTTAAGTAATTGCGGACGTGGCTCAGTGGTAGAGCATCACCTTGCCAAGGTGAGGGTCGCGGGTT
>NZ_CALEMX010000417.1 GCF_937910335.1 uncultured Gimesia sp.
TATACTGGAACCGGTCTGAGTAAAACGTAGCCTGCGACACGATCACATGGTTCTGCCGCCGTCAACCACCAGTAATTGACCGGTTGTCAGCGTCGTTCCCAGCGAAAGATATAAAACCGTATCGGCAATGTCATCGGGTAGGGAAGGGCGGGGAATCGGATAACCGGATGTTTCAGCCGCCAGTTGTTCGTCGGTCATCACCCGTTTGAGCCAACGACTATCAATCGGGCCGGGACAGACTGAATTCACGCGAATCTCGGGGCCTAACGCGCGGGCCAGCGACTTGGTAATCGTATTCAGACCCCCTTTACTCGCACAATAAGCGATACTCGAACCACGACCATCGATTCCAGCGGTCGAACTCACATTCACCACCGAACCGAAGTCACTCACTCGTAATAAATGTGCGCCCGCTCGAACACAAAAGAACGGGCCTTTCAAATTCACTCCCAGAATTCGATCCCAGGCCGCTTCACTCATTGCATCCAGTTCTTTGTGCTCGACGAATTCGGTTGTGCCGGCGTTATTCACAAGCACATCCAACCGACCCCATTTCGATTCGACTTCACCTATCATCGCCTGCACGGCTACGTCATCACTCACATCACATTGAATGATTAATACATTGGCACCCTCTGCTTCCACCAACGATTTTGTTTCGTACGCTTCTTCTTTACTGCGCGAATAATTCACAACAATGTCAAATCCTTCTTCTGCAAACCGCACCGCACAGGCACGCCCCACTCCGGTAGCTGACCCCGTAATTAATGCAACATTCTTTTCATTCATGAGTAAGTTTCCAGATAAATTGTTCGACTGACAGTTGAGTGTTTTTACTTGTGAAATGCTTGCAGATTATGAATCGTTGGAATGGGCTTCGACAATGCCCCAATCCACATCGATGCCCAATCCCGGTAATTCAGGAATAGTAATCACAGGACCTTCGATCTGCAGCGGATTTTTAACAATCGAAAGTTCATGGTATTCGGGACCTAGAATATCACCGGGATATTGTTCGATATTCATATTCGGGCAGGCCACCACCGAATGACACATGGCCGCAGAGGCGATATCGAGTTCCAGATTAGAACCTATGCTGCAGGGAATGCCGTGCTGCCCTGCATAATCCACAATTGCCACCGTTTTGCTGATACCACCGTTTTTGCCAGGATAGACGTTGATCACATCACAGGCTTCATTCCGGATACATTCTTTGGCATCTGCCAGATCAAAACAAATATCGTCAGCCATGATCTCTGGCTCAATCGCCCGTCTGACTTCCGCAAGTGCTGCAAAATCACCACGTGGCGTTGGCTGTTCAAAGAGAGCCACATTACAATCGCTCATGCGTTGCATGGCGCCAATCGCCGTGGCGGCATCCCAGCCCGCGTTAGCGTCAATCGTTAATTCCAGATCGGGACCCATCGTTTCGCGAACCAGTTTGACCCGAGCCACATCTTCATCCACATTGGTACCCACTTTGACTTTAATTGTACTAAAACCAGCACCAACGAGTTCCTTCGTACGACGCTCAGCCTGTTCCAGCGAGTAGGCACCCATCGAAAAACGACATTTAATGGAACGGCTCCGGGCCGCGCCGCCCAGCAGTTCATACACCGGCTGACCTGCTTCTTTTCCTTTAATGTCCCAGCAGGCCATCTCGATTGCTGATTTGGCAAACCAGTTCCCTTGCGCTATCTTATCCATTACCAGATTAACATTCTCAATATCACACGGATCATGGCCAAGCAGCAGGGGAGTAAAGATGCGATCGACAATCGCCTGAGCACCCCAGACCGTCTCACCACTCCAGCGAGAAATCACGGTCGCTTCACCGGCTCCTTCAATGCCAGCATCGGTTTCCACGCGTAACACGAGGTATTTTGACACATCGTGTTTGCCCAGCGCCGAAATCATTCGACGTTCAGGTTTGAGGGGTATCCGAACGGGATAAGTCTTGATCGCAGTAATCTTCATGATAGGCTCTCTTCGCTTCGCAGTGTAAGTGTATTGTTCTGCGCAATTTATTAAACGCACTCAAATAATACCAAATGCCATTTCATTCAGGAATCAAAGTCACTCACCTATCAGAGATTACTGACAAAATCCTGCTTTGAAAACAGTTGAATTGCTGTTTCATTTACACTACAAGCGATATTCGATCATCGATACTATTTTTTCTTCTCAGATATTAAAGTGAGTTCCCATTGCCGACTCTTGAAGAACGTCTCCCCTTGACCTCTCAGCGCATTAGGGAAGGCATTGAAAGCCAGTTGCATACCGGCATGCAATTTTATGTTTCTCTGCAGGGAGAAGTCATTGCAGACGCTGGCATCGGAGAGGCACGCCCCGGCGTGCCAATGACAGAAACCACGCTCAACCTCTGGCTCTCAGCAGGTAAACCGCTCACCGCGATGGCAATCGCCCGCTTATGGGAACAGGGAAAACTCAGCATCCACGACCCCGTGACCCGTTTTATTCCCGAATTTGGCACACTCGGGAAAGAGCCAATCACGTTACTGCATCTCCTGAATCATACCGCTGGGTTCCGACCGGTGGAGACCGGCTGGCCAGACATCGAATGGACGGAAATCATTCAGCGCATTTGCAATTCACCCCTTGAAGCGAACTGGCAAATCGGAAAAACCGCCGGCTACCATGTGACCTCCAGCTGGTTTATTCTAGGAGAAATACTGCAACGCATTACAAACCAACCCTATTCTGAACTGATCCGGGAACTGATTTTGGAACCGCTGGGTATGACAGAGAGTTGGATCGGCATGCCGCGGGAAGTGTATGAACAACAACAGGAAAACATGGCCTATGTCTATCAGCGCGAAAAAGGGGAAATGCTACTAACTGAATGGCATGCAGAACCGCGCTGCCTGAAACCTTCACCCGGAGGAAATGCCAGGGGACCCATCCGAGAACTAGGCTGGTTTTATGAATGCCTGCTCCATCAGGGAATGCCCCTGTTTGAACCACAAACAGTCGAAACCATGACATCCCGGCATCGTGAAGGCAAGTTCGATTTAACGCTGCAACATATTGTCGATTATGGACTCGGCTTCATCATCAATTCGAATCGTTACGGTGAAGCAACGGTCCCCTATGGCTTTGGCAAATACGCTTCCGAAAAAACGTTCGGGCACGGTGGTTCCCAATCATCGATTGCCTTTACCGATCCGGAACGCGAACTGGTCGTCGCCTTCGTCGCTAACGGCAGACCGGGTGAGCCAAAGCATCAGCGTCGTGCGAAAGAAATCAACGAAGCGATTTATGAAGACCTGAACCTCAGTTAATTCACCCGATCAGGGTGCCACGGCTCCGACGTAGGGCTTCATACCGCCGGGAGAACCCGCCACTTTGCGAGCAGGATTATCCGGGGCAGGGGAGAGGAACTTCTCTGCACCAGGAGTCGTCGAAACAAAATTACTTAAATTTGCATCGCCTCGTTTCCCCTTGTTTTTAAACAGATCCAGTTCGTTGGCCGGCACAGGAGACGGGGCCGTTCGTGAAGAATAATTTTCCTGAGCTGTTAAGATTTTCGCCCAGAGTTTGGGATCATTCTGCTGTTCCACCGTCGCCTCCGCTCCTTCAATCGTCGCAAACAAATTGCGGGAAATCTGAATGGCTTCACTGTCTGGCCCGGGCATGGACGTAATGACAATTCCGGAATTCACAATAAAAAAAGTGTTATTAGTCAGTTTCAGATTACTGAAAATATAGCCCAGTGACTCAAATCGTATGCCGGTTGCCGTCTCATTAAAAATACATTCTTTAATATGCGTCTCTTTTACTGAAGAGGAAAATTGCAGACCATTCTGCATCGCATTCAGGCAACGTAAATTCGAAACGACGATTCCACTATTCGACTCGCCGGAAAAGTGAATGCCAACCCCCTGCGGATTGCCCGCTTTGAGTTTGAGGTTTTCCAGCCGCAATGGATCATTTCCAAACCCGGTCACGCCTTCCGCCAATATACCAGTCGACTGAAAATCGTTGATCTTCAAATTTGTTAATTTCGTTCCGACCAGATAATCATTTAATTGTATGGCGACTTTTTTGCCTTGTGCTTTAATGAGGAAACCTTCAATGGTCAGACCTTCAATTCCGCGCAACTGAATAATCGGCTCCGGACCATCGGGCGCCAGGATTACAGGCTTACCCGCTTCAGCAACAATCGAAATCCCTTTCGGAAAATTCAAATCGGTATTATCTATACTGATGCGTTCATTTAGCTCCTGCCCAGCTGCAACTTTAATCGTGTAATGCTCACTTCCCACACCGAAGGTTTTACTGAAGACAATCTGTATATCTTTCAAAACCGCGCTGATGGTCTTGTATTTTTCTTCAGGACCAACTTTGATTTCTTCCGGCAATGTTTCCGGTTCCGCCGGTTTCACAGGAGCGGATGCGGGAGCGACGGCATTTCCGTCAGGATTTGGCTTCTCATCGCCACCCATCAGCGCATAAAAGGCGACACCCACAAGCAGGAGAATTCCAATTCCGCCACCCACTATCGCGGGCAGCATCTTTTTCAGATTGCCCATCAATGCCTCGGCAGAAGCTGCCTCTTCAACCACTTCCGCTTCCACTTCATCCGGTTCCACCTCTTCTGCTTCCATGACAACCGAGTCACCAGGCAAAGCTTCCGCTAAGGGAACGGCTTTTTTCACCGGTTTCGCAACCGGTTTCGCAACTGGCTTCGCAGTCGAGTTGGTAACCGGCTTGGCAGTAGGTTTGGCAACTGGTTTCGCAACCGGTTTGGCCGTCGGTTTTGGAGCAGGTGTTTTCGCAGGCTTGGCAGTCGGTATCACTTCCAGTTCCTGAGGTTTCTCATCAGCACCAGCAAGTCGTTCAGGAACTGCTGGATAAAAAATGCGCGTCGATGCAGAACTGATTTTCTTTTGCCTCACAATCGACGAATCGCGAACGCCCGATGATGGCTTTGCTTCCTGCTGCAGAGCAGGGCTGCTTTTTTTCTGCTTTGAAACTTCGATCTCGCCGGAACCGCTTTCTTTCTGTATCCCCGATTCCTCTTTCAAATTGGAAAGGAATGCTGCCAGTTCGGGGTTCTGTTTTTGATTGGCCTGTACTCCGGACCCTGTTTGTGCCAATTCCACACCGGAACCGATCCCGCTGTTTGCATTATCTTTTCGCCATTCATCGTTTGTATTATTCTGGAGCCATTCATAAAGAGCTTCCCCAGTTTCTGTTGCTGTCTGATAGCGCTGATCGCGATCTTTCTCCATCATCTTCTCAAGGATCACTACCAGATCATCGGGAGTATCCGGCCGATCTTTGGTAATTGGTGGTGGCGTTTTGATCTGATGCGCCATCAGCCGCTGTGCGAGTGTGCCTTCCGTAAAAGGAGGGTGCCCCGTCAATAAAAAGTACAGCGTACAACCCAGACTGTAGATGTCAGCCCGGGAATCCACCATGTGACTATCGATCGCCTGTTCCGGCGCAAGATAGTCGGCAGTCCCTAACACTTTTTCGTCATGTGCTATTGTCAGTGACTTTTCTTCGCCTTCTTGAAAAAAACGAGCCAGACCCAAATCCAGAATCTTCACGACTCCTTTGGGGTCAACCAGCAGATTTCCCGGCTTCACATCACGGTGAACCATATCTGCTTCATGAGCGTGCGATAATCCAATGGCAGCCTGTCGAATGTAGTTGACAGCATCGCGAAAATCGAGCACACCATTCTTCGTGACGATTTCCTGCAAATCTTTTCCATTTACGTATTCCATCACGAGAAAATGAATCTCGGACTCATTTTCCATTTCATGGTCTACATCGTAAGCGCGCACAATATTGGGATGATCCAACAAAGCAACCGCTTGGGCTTCACGATGAAATCGCGCCAGATAGGAAGCATCATTCACACGCTTGGTCGGCAGCACTTTAATCGCACAACGACGACGCATCAATACATGCTCCGCCAGATAGACCGAACTCATGCCCCCTTTACCCACCAGATCCAGCAAGCGGTATTTTCCCAGGAAAAATCCCTTATGCTTCCCTTGAAGGATTTTGTTCGCCTGCCATTTCGTGAGCAAGGAACGCTGAATCAACTCTTCAGCGATCTCTGTAGGCTCTCCCAGCTTGATCCCTTTTGACTGATATTCAGAAAGGAGCTTTTTCAGCTGATCTACTGAAACTAGACCGCTCTGCTTTACCAGATTCAAAAAGCCCTCGGCTGTTAGTTTTCCCGCCATTCTCTACCAATTCACTCAACATGTCCTTCGATGCATCTATAACATCAATATGTGCAATAGTAACATTCTAGCATCCGTTTTA
>NZ_CALEMX010000418.1 GCF_937910335.1 uncultured Gimesia sp.
CGATAGCGATTATTCCATTTATAAGCCTTATCCATTACAGCTGAGCGAAGAGGTTCCATCGTTTGCGACGCGGTTACCTGGTGGCCAAAGAGAGCTGATGAGATCACTTCGGCAAGCTGCTTGTTTCCCTCTGCGGTCAGATGCACACCGTTGATTGTCAGTGGTGTGCTCGACTCCTTAAACAGTTGCAAAGAAGGATGGAACAGGTCAACATATGCGACCCCTGCTTTCCGGGCGGCAGCGGCGGTTGCCTTGGTATAGGCGGCGAGCTGAATGTTGTGGGCCTTGCCATCAGGCACGTTTTTGCTGCCTGTGTCTTCATGTGCAATAGGACTGAATAAGACAATTCGTGGGAATGTTTTTCCGTTCGCTTTGGAACCACGCGTTTTTTTGACGAAATCGATCAGCGTTTTTTGATATTCGCCCGCCTGCTTTACCCCTTGAAAGGATTCGTTGTAGCCAAAGAACGCGAATACGACGTCTGCCTTCACATGCCGAAGAACCTCGGTCACTGTGGCTGCGCCTTTGCTGCGTGGGAACGAATTGGGACGATCACCGCTCGCGCTCAGATTGCGAATTCGCACCTGCTTATCTTGCAATTCACTCTGCAACAGCGTTTCCAGCCATCCGTCGTGCTGCATTCGATCGGGAAGTCCATTGCCGAGAATGGCTACGACATCACCCTTGTGAAAGGCAAACGGGATGGGATCACGATAGTTAGCCGGAACGTCAACGAGTGTCGGGTCAGGGGCCTGACTGTGTGACTTCGAACCGACGGACTTCGAAGTCGACTTATAAGGGACCCCGGGCTTTCCGTTGAAGGTTAGATAATTCTGCTTTCCCCGCTGCTTAACATCAATCTCCATAACAAAGGGAGCGGCCACTTTTGTCAGCCGGAACACCTCTTTGCGATTCGCATCCAACAGCGTCAGCGTGAAATCTTCCAAGCGGCCCTCAAATCCTGTGCGGTTCCAGATACCCACTTTTTCGATATCGACGGCCTTACCAAGATCGACTTCCCACCAGGGATTCTTTGTTCCCGCATTGGCGGTATGGGTCTGCCCGCCTTTGTTCCAATCCGGGCTTTTATTGCCATCCAGGGCCTTAGCTGCGACTCCTGAACCATTGGTGCTCGACTGTGTGGCCTTGCCTTCCTTCGCGATATTTTTTCCACCGCTGATCACTTCGACTTCCGCTAATGTAAGAATACGCTTACCACCCGGGAGTTCGATACGAACGAAACGTGCAGGCTTACCTGTCACGAGTGAAGCTGTTGCTTTCTTACCTGCTTTTTTCTTTGATCCGTTATTCTTCGTTGTGGATTTCTTACGATTCTTATTTTTTTCTGCTGGCTTTTTTGTGTTGTTGTTCGCAGGGATCTGACTTTTGAATCCTGCATACATTTCCGGCTTGATACCGCGCGCGTAAGTTCCATTGCCAAATGTATTGGGTTTGAACGGCCCTAAGAAGGCCACGTTGGCATTCGGCTTGATCGCGTCTTCCATTCCCAGTGTCCAGAAACATCCGTTGACCATCATCCGACGGTAGCCCTCATTCAAGAGGTCTTCAGGCGTCCCATAGAGCGAAGTGAAAACGCGTGCCTTCTTTCCTGATTTGGATGTATACGACCGCGTCCATTCCGAGGGCATGGGCGGCTTGGTTTTGTCGGCAGGAGAATCCTGCTTCATGCCATCAAGAGGTTGAGCCATCGTCAATATTTCGCCATCGGTGGGCTTG
This sequence comes from uncultured Gimesia sp., assembly GCF_937910335.1. Lineage (GTDB taxonomy): Bacteria > Planctomycetota > Planctomycetia > Planctomycetales > Planctomycetaceae > Gimesia. Next base: position 1,738 of record NZ_CALEMX010000418.1, read on the forward strand.
CCGACATAACCGCCCGCCTGCACCCAGATCTCTTTCACACCACGTAAGATTGGATGTGATTTCTTGTCATCGACGATTGTAATGCGCGTACTCTGCTGATGATTTCTACCGTAGTGACCCACCCATGTTTGCCCCAACACCTGATGACCAAAGCCGAGTTCGTAATCCTTGTCTTTGCTGTTATAGGAATATTCCGAGAACGGAGCTGTGGCAGGCATATTGAATGCGTGCGTTGCGGTACGCAATCCCACCACCGGACCACCGCGTTTGAGGTAAGCATCAAAATGCTGCATCTGTTCTTTGGGGAAATTCTGGAATCGCAGAAACACAACGGCGAGATCCGCATCCTTGAGCAGTTCGATGCCCGGCATGTTTGAATTGCCCGCAACGATTTCGCCGGTATCCTTGTCGATATTAAATAGCACGGTGCATTTGAAGCCGTGATGTTTTGCCAGAATTCGTGCCAGTGCGGGCAACGATTCCTCAGACCGATATTCATGATCGCCTGCGAGGAAAACAATATGTTTTCCCTTGCCAACTCCATCAGTACCTTCGTAGACCAAAGGCGCTGCCTGGGCAAAATCTGCAACGATGATTGATAAGCAAAAAGAAAAAGCCCAAAAAGCGGAATTCACTGAAGGGCCTGCAATGATGCGGTAGAGATATTTCATTGTTCGCGCGTAATCCATAAAAAGAGCCAGGAGCATCTGGATGTAAAATTATTGGGACTCCCAGTTTAATTGTGTACCGGGGCAGAAGAAAGGGTTTCACTTCCCATCTGTAGTAAAAAGAAGACGATTACGACGAGAAAGGCTTCCTGCAACACATCAACTACTGCTCTTTCGTTCCGTTTTGACAGGCGATAAAGCAGGAAATCTACGACCGTTGCTTCATCCCAATAGCTTTAGACCCGTCATTGTTCCGGTGCTTGTGCCAAACGTATCGGTTTCCATACCCAATCGCTGGAGCATCGAAACGAACAGATTCGGTAGCGGGTAATTGTTTTTGCGGTCGAAAGCCAGGTGCTGCCCATGTTGGAACCCACCACCTGCAAGCAGGATAGGCATATTTTTTGTGTCGTGGCTGCTGGCATTACCCAAATTCGAACCGAACAGCACACTCGTTGAATCGAGCAGCGTGCCTTCCACTTCCGAGGTTTCATTAAGTTTCTTCAGAAAACCGTGGAACTCTTGAATCAACGCGGATTCGACCATCTTCAACTGCGCAAGTTTTTCAGGATCTTTTCCATGATGAGAAAGATTATGATAATCGATGTTCACGCCGGGAATGACAGGAACGGCATTCATGCCGGCTATGTTATATGTGACGAATCGCGTTGAATCCGTTTCGAGCGCAAGGTGCATGACGTCGTACATCAATCGCATGCGTTCCACAATTTTTTTATTGTCTGTTTCATCGCGTGGAGGTTTCGCCTTTACTTGCGGTTTCGTTTTTTTTTCCCACGCTTCTGCTTTAGCAAGACGACGTTCGGCCTCGCGCACTGCTTCGAAATACTGGTCCAGCTTTTGACGATCGCGTCCGCTTAAAGTACGTTCCATGCGTTTTGTTTTGTCCATCACGGCATCCAGAACGCTTTGACCATCTTGTAGTCGTTGCATCTGCTGCGCTTGCTCATTTGCGTTGCCTGCTAGAAATAACTTTCGAAAGACGAACGAAGGTCTTGTCAATGTCGGAATCTCAACACCGCTGCGAGACCACGAGAGTCCCGGACCGGAACTACTTAATGACAGCGACGCAAAACGAGTTTCACTTCCGAATTCTGCGGCTGCAATTTGATCCAGAGAAATGGTGTTACGAAATCCCGCGCTATTAGGATGTGGTGCACACGTCAGGTACGACTTGTACGATGCGTGACCACCGCCGACTTCCGGATGCGATGTTCCGGAAATGACCGTGAGTTGATCTCGATAATCAGCGAGCAATTTGAGGTAAGTGGGCAATTCATACTTACGACCGGTTTGTTCCGGAATCATATTGGGGGCATGCAGGCCCAATCCAATATTGATGGCAACGATGCGACGCCGTTGCGAATTGGCTTCCTTAGCTGACACCATCGATTCAAGGAACGGCAAAGCGAATGCCACGCCGCAGCCACGAAGGAATTTTCTGCGATGTATTTCTGTCATGGTTTTTGAAATCCGGGACTGAGAACGATGGCATGTATGAGTGAACGGAAGCCATAATTCTGTTGACGTGTTTGACGCACAATCTCTTCAACGGCTGGCCGATCAGAAAATCCGATCTTACGCCCTATTGCATAGGTCAAGAGCTTTCCCGCGAGGTTTCTTGTCAGCTGATCGGGCTTTGCCGCGAGAATTTTTCTGAAATCGCGAATGTTTTGAATTGGTTGTCCGTCGGGCATTTGACCCGAAGCGTCCACAGGTTGCCCAATCCGGTACTTCACCCAGGCATACGTAAAGGGAGCCTGCTGGAGCCCCGAATGTTTGCCGGCTTGTGCCATCGTGCGATATTCATCGCGAAATCCACCAATCGGATCGAAACATTCCAGAGCAAATCCGGGTGGATCGATTATCCGATGGCAGGCGGCACACGATTCGATGTCACGATGCCTGGCAAGCTGCTCTCGAATTGTTGTGGCGCCACGGATGTCTGGTTCAATCGAACCAACATTGTCGGGTGGTGGCGATGTCGGCTGCCCTAGAATGTTTTCCAGAATCCAGGCGCCGCGGAGAACAGGAGACGTATATGTGCCGTTGGCAGTGACTTTCAGAATACTCGCATGGGTTAAGAGTCCCCCTCGTGGGCTGTCTGCAGGAAGATGGACTTTGCGAAACTTCTGCCCTTCAACCCCAGCGATACCATAGTGACTGGCGAGTCGACCATTCAAAAAAGTGAATTCCGAATCTACGAAATTCACGAGACTCAGATTCTTTTCCAAAATCTCTTCAAAGAATAACTCCGTCTCCTGCACCATAGAAATTCTGAGTAGTTCGTCAAATTCAGGATAGAGATTGGCATCCGGTTCGGTAAAGTTGATGTCGCGCAGGTCTAGCCATTGCCCCGCAAAGTTCTTCGTAAAGGCTGACGCTTTGGGAGACTTCAGCATGCGCTCTACCTGCTCACGAAGTACTGCTGATTGCTGCAAAGAACCTTTATTGGCAAGAGACATCAATTCTTCGTCGGGCATAGAACTCCATAGAAAGTAGGACAGGCGCGCAGCAAGCGCGTGCTGGCTGATTTGTGCTGAACCAGGTTCATTCAGAAAGAGAAAATCGGGTGAGCAAAGAATCGCTTTCAGACTCACTCGCAAGGAGGATTCGAAGGAACGACCACTTGCAGCTGAACGGGTAAAGAGTTTCAGATATGTCTCCAATTCCGCTGACTGGACAGGTCGTCTAAACGCAAGTGGCAGCACTCTGCTTAGAATCTCCGCCACGTCCTTTGCATCCGCGGTTTTCACGTTGATATTGCCTAACAAGCGATTTTTCCCCGGCGGTGGCCAGGCATCGATGGGGCCTTCGATCATAATATCGCCAATTTCAATTCCCGGTTCCGGATAGGTATTGGCGTCTTTTCGTGTATCGCGCGTACCGTAACATTTAGGTTGAAACGTTCCATTGGGTTCCACAAGTCGATCTGTGAATTCAATGGTCGTCCATTTGTTGGGGGGAATATCATAGTAGCCAACCAGATGGCGTTCCCTGCGGTTCACAATCGTATCACCGCCATAAATACGCAATGTGACCGGCTTTTCGCTTTGTATCGCTCGAACACGCATCGTGCCGCGATAGGTTCCAGCGGGAACACGCAGACGCGCGAAGTTCACCAGATTCGTGGGACAATAACCCGACTGGAAAATCACCAGTCCCTGATCCGTGCGACGAAACATCTTTCCGATGTGATTGTCAAGTTGTGGACGGCCCTTCCAGTCAACCTGCTTCAACAGATTGGTCTCATGCCTGATGAATTTCGGTTTGATGCTTGTTCCAAAGACAGAATCAAGAACCTGATCGGCTGCCTCCAGGTAGGCGGTCATCGCTTCCGCGGAAACAGCAAGTCCTTCGCCGACTGTGTCAAAACCATTGGTTGACGAATCTTCGGGCAACCCGTTCACTGTAGTGTCTGTATGAAAAATGTCCCGGACCGTGTTTTGATATTCATGTCGATTCAATCGTCGCAGGACAACATCGTTCCGATTCGCTTCCGCCTTTTTAATGGAAACGGCCAAAGTCTTTAAAAATTCTGCAGATTGATCGGCATTTGGCCTCGCTTCACTCGAGGGAGGCATCTCGCCTGACACAACTCGATCATGAATCAGCACCCACCGCCGCGCTATTTCTTCATTGGAAAGATCAAAGCCCAGCGTTTCCAAATTCAAGCCGCCGTCCGGTTCGTCTCCGCTGTGACAGCTGAAACATTTTGATTCAGTGAATGTGGAAAGTGTGGACGGAGTTTTGCTGTGTGACACACTTGTGATGTGCAATATGACCGAAAACAGGGAAATGACAAATGGTAGAAACTTCATCAGAGACAAACCTGCCTGCTGAGGACACTCGAAATTTTATAGATCAAATACAATGATTGTTCCTGTACCACACGGAATTCGATTTTAATAATGCGACGATCCCAGTCACTATTGACGTGCTCCATGAGGCGTGCCTTTCACCTTCAACTTATCATCCACCTTGACCCATTTCGCACCCACGATCTTGCCGTCATGTTCGTTGCCGGATGAGTCTTTCAGTACATCCCCTTGGGCCTCATCGAAGTGGTACAGAGCCATTGTGTGCTTATCGGCTTCAAAGCGTCTGGCGGGGGTGAAGTCTTTGGTGTAGCGGGCGGTGTTGGAGATGCGAACTTCGTCGATGGAACCTTTGAAAAAATGCGATATTTTTTGATCAGATAGATAATTATTGATCGCACCCAGAACTATTTTATTGCCACGCTTATGTAACGGAGCGACTAAAGGATTCCCGAATCCGCTTCGCTTGCCATCGGCAAAAAAACGTACTAGTTTACCATCCCATGCGACTGCAAAATGCACAAAGCGTTTGGGAATTGTTTTAACGGGAGCAAAAGGGATTATCGACGATGGGGCTTCTTCAGACTTAGTCCATAAACGCCAAAGCCCTCGACCATCATCAAAACGAGGACAAAAGAGTCGGACAGTATTATTGACATCAATCGCATCTCCCCTGACTTTGTTTGGCTCTGGAATCCGACATAACATTTCAACGGTGAACTGATCCGTCTCTTTCTGCGAAGGTAAATCAAAGTCGGCGACAATCGCATAGTCATCCTTCCCATCGAATTGCAACGCATAGTTCTCTCTCGGCTTTGGAGGGGACGATAGTGGGACATTGAATGTTGTTGAATTTTTCGACTTGGCGGGAATTGTTCCCTCGTCCCAAGTAATCTCACACTTAGGTAGGGCGTTGTGCAGTTTCGTCACTGCGATCTTATCAATAACTGTGTTTTGAACATTTAAGTACTTAAGGTTGAGCTTTGCCAGATGAGAAACGCTATTCGATGTGATTGCTGTACGCTTTACATTGAGATTTCTCAGGGATTGTAGATTTTTGATTGACTTGATCGTTCCGTCAGAAATTCCTGTTTCCTGCAAACTCAAGCTGTCAAGATATTTTAACAGAATAAGATGCTCTGCAATTTTATCATCAATCTTTGAGTTGCGGTTGAGTACGAGTGTAAACAAAGGCAAGCCTGCCAAATACTTAATTCCTTTGGCAGATACCGATGTCCCTGACAGGTCTAAGCTGAATGTCTTATCTGTATTCAAGAGATTCCATGCTGATGCAATTTGAATCAATTGTTCGTCTCCAAATTGCTCAAGGTCTTTAAATAAAATCGAAGGCCCTGAAACGAGATCTGACGAAATGTCTGATTGTGGGGTGATTTCAACATGCAGCTGTTTCGTGTCATCCCAAAGCCTAACCTTTCCACCCAGTTTCCAAACAACTTTAAAGAAGTTCAAAAAATCGTCATCAACCACCTGCAACTCATCATTCACCTGCACCCATTTGGCACCCACGATCTTGCCGTGGTGTCCGTTGCCGGAAGAGTCTTTCAGGACATCGCCTTTGGCTTCGTCGAAGTGGTAGAGAGCCATAGTATGCTTGTCGGGTACAAAGCGTTTGGTGGGGGTGAAGTCTTTCTCATAGCGGGCGATGTTGGAAATGCGTACTTCGTCGATGATGCCTTTGAAAAAACGTTTGTAATTCAGCTTGGCAGACAGATCGTGACCTGCACCGATTCCCGTCGGTTGCTTTAATCGAATCACGTCTTTTGGCAATGCTATCTTTTCGGTTGATTTCGATGTTGATCCGTTTTGAGTTTTATAGAGCAGGGGTTTCTGTTTTTTTCCGTTGATATAAATCTCCTGCACTCCATCCGAAAACAAGAGTGCTATATGGTACATCCTTCCCTCAGTCAGTGGAGTGTGGCTTCCTGATCCATAAGCAATTGCATTTTTTTCATCTCCCGCATAAATGGCAGTATTAACATTATTTCCATTCAGACTAACCGAGAAAGGAAATGAGGAAACACAATAACTTACAGAATCAGAACTGTTAGGCAGGTCTGGAGTCATCCAAAATTCAATGGTGAATTGACCAGTTTTTTGCTCCAAATATGTTTCACCAGTTAATGACTTAATTTCAACAAAGGAAGATTCACCATTGAATTGAAGTGCATGGTTTACTGAGGGGTGTTGTTTAGTTCCAAAATCGCTTTCAATCTTGCAGTTCGGCAGGGCTTTTTGGAGGTTGGCGATGCCTTGGAGGGTGACTTTGGTTCCTGAAAGTTTGAGAGTTACCAGATTCGTCATACTGTGAAGGTGTTTCAGTCCGGCATCGGAGATGGGCGTTAAATCAAGCCCCAAATCTTGGAGATTCTTCAAGTCTTTGAGATGCTCAAGACCAGAGTCGGTGATCTTGCAGCCTGTAATATCCAAATCTTTGAGGCTCTTCAATTTGGCTAATTCTCTAAGTCCGGCATCCCTGATGCCGGTACCTCCTAGCTTTAGAGACTGAAGTTTCTTCATCCCCATCAGGTGCTTCAGTCCGTTGTCTGTTATTTGTGTAAAGTAAAGGTAAATTGTTTCGAGGTTTGTCAAACCAGCCAAATGCTCAATGCCACTATCGTCGATTTGTCGTGAGGATATTTTTAATTCAGTAAGCTGTTTCATGTCCTTGAGGGATTCTAAGCCGGAATTTGTAATCGGCACTTCACCAATCATAAGAACTGACAGCGATTTCATATCTTTGAGGTAACCGACTCCCTGATCGGTGATTTTCGTCTTGTTCAGAATAAGGTAGCCTAACTCGATGTCCTTGAGATACCGAATGCCCGTATCGGTTATTAAGGTGTCTGCAAGGTTTACTCTGGTAAGTTTTTTTAATTCAGCCAAGCGTTTCAGATCGTCGTCTTTCACGCTCGTCTTATCTAAACTTACCGCTGTGATTACAAGCGGTTCGGTCGGAAACTGTTCGATCTTAGTGATACTCTTACCGCTGATATTAACCTCACCACCAATACCAATCACCCACTCGGCAACCTCACGGTCAGTCATGGGTGTGTTGCTTGTCGTGGATGGCTTTATCACCTGCAACTCAGAATCCAGCGTCACCCACTTGGCACCGACAATTTTGCCATCATGTCCGTTGCCGGAAGCGTCTTTCAGCACGTCGCCACTGCCTTCATCAAAGTGATACAAGGCCATTGTGTTTTTGTCCGTTTCAAAGCGTTTGGTGGGGGTGAAGTCTTTGGTGTATCGGGCAATATTTGAGATGCGAACTTCGTCGATGATGCCGTGGAAGAATGAAGGGGCATTTGCATTTATATCTACACATCCAAGATGTCCGCCTTCAGTAACACCAGAAACCGTATGAAGTTCCCCCCTGTAATCTTGAGAAATACTCTTGCCAGCGTTGTCACGGATCTTGACTAAGCTGTTTTGATTGACTCCGTTTGCGAAAAATTGTAGCGATTTCCCGTCGTAGACACATGCTACATGAATTGGGGTGCGGGGGACTGCTGCAATTTTCGAGTAGCAGGCTGCTTGAAAATGTTCGTCTCCCCGTTCATGGGATGTCATAAACGCTAGATGCCCACTGCTAAGCGTGTCGATTTCTGCCTTTCCCATGCCGTGCATTTGATAAAAGCACTTTTTGGGTCCTTTATGGGGAACCGTTTCTGGGTTAACAATTCCTTCAATCGTAAATGGTTGACCAGCCTCGTATTTGATACCAGGCAATTTAACGTAGTTCGTCTTTCCATCAAACTCCAAGGCATAGTTGCCTTTTTCTGAGGGGGGTGGTTTATTCCCGAAATCGCTTTCAATCTTGCAGTTCGGCAGGGCTTTTTGGAGGTTGGCGATGCCTTGGGGGGTAACTTTGGTCTGTCGGAGATCAAGAGTCTCCAGTTTCGACAGGCCTGTCAGGTGTTGCAGGCCCACATCGCTGATCGATGTTGTTTCAAGAGTCAATCTTTGGAGATTTTTTAAGTCCTTGAGATGCTCAAGACCAGAATTGGTAATGGTGGTATGGCCAGCATTTAAATTTGTCATGTTTGGCATATTTTTGATGTAACCAAGTCCCTTATCAGTAATTTTCGTATCATTCAAATTGAGGTAGAACAATTTGGTTTGCTTAATATCCTTCAGATATTGAAGCCCTGCATCACTGATGTGGGTAAATGCAAGATTCAAACCCCCTAAAAATTTCAATCCAGCCAAGCGTTTGAGATCGTGGTCTTTCACCTTCGGACCACTTAATACTACACTTGTGATCTGCAACGGCTCAGTTGGCAACTGTTCGATTTTGCTGAATTCTTTTTTGGGAATTGCAACACTTCCTCCCAGCCCAATTACCCACTCGGCAACCTCTCTGTCCGTCATGGGCTTTTCGCTTATCGTGGCTGGCTTAACCACCTGCAATTCATCATCGACCTGCACCCACTTGGCATCGACGATCTTGCCATCATGTCCGTTGCCGGAAGAGTCTTTCAACACATCGCCGCTGCCTTCATCAAAGTGGTAAAGAGCCAGCGTGTTTTTGTCGTTTTCAAAGTGGTTCTTGGGAGTGAAGTCTTTCGTGTAACGGACGATGTTGGAAAAACGTACTTCATCGGTGGAGCCTTTGAAATACGGAATATTTGCAGACCAATTTCCAATGGTAATGAACTGATCTGTATGAATTTCTGATCCTTTGGAATTCAGTTCTCCTTTTTTGTGACCATTCACATAAATTTGTGCAACATTTCCCTTGTAAGTGAATGCGATATTGGTTCTTTTCCCTGATTCGACCTTAGAACGGCTTTGCAGCAGTCGTAATTGACGATTACCATTATTCGTAACAAGCGCAGACCATTGTTTTTCATTTCTCCCAATCGTATTAAGACCGATAATAAAGCCCATCAAACTGGTTCCATTTGAAATATACACTAGCGGTGGAAGACAATCCTCATCAATGGTGACCCATGCTTCGACTGTCAAGTCGCCTGCTGTTTCATGTTTCAGAGGTAAAATCACACGATCGGAACTGGTTTGGAACCGTAATGCATATTGCGATTTTGCTGGTGGTACCGACTTAACCACAGCCAACGGCTCCAAGCGAACCTTGATCGTCTCTTTACCACCCGCTTTCACTGTGAACTGCTTTGTGAATGTTTCGAAGCCGCCTTTGGTCACTTGTAATGTATGTGTTTTTTCATCAGCCACCACTTCAATCGGTTCTGTACCTTCACCCGTCTTGATGGTGATTTTCTGCTGGTCATCAACTGAAACCACTGCACCCGCCAACTCAGGCTGGTCGATCTCCAGAATGATTGTGCCTGCGGCCGTGTCTACTTTAAGTACGATACCAGCCAGTAAAATGAGCGAAGCCAACACAGTGCCCACAGCAATCCAGCCCCGTTTCCCGATGGACTTCTTTCTCTTTGGTAACGGTTTAAAGGTCGTGCCGCCCAGCGTGTTATTCAGAAAGTCAGAAGCCGGAGTCTCTTGTGTATCATCAACCAGCGGTTTCTCCGCCGTCATGGCAACAGTTGGACTTGATGCCATTTTTTGGTTTTGCAAGAATTCCGCTAGAGCCACGTCTGAGGGTTCTGACGAAATGGTAGAGGAGGACGAAATGGTAGGGGAGGACGAAGCTGATTTCAGTCCGCCGCAGGCTTGAATTGCACTGATGACTTCACTCATGGACTGAAATCGGTCTTCCGGTTTCTTGGCTACCATCTTCTGAAACACGGCATCCACATCTTGAGAAATGAGGATGTGCTTGCCTGTCAGTGACGGAATGGGATCGTTCTGGTGAGCCATGATTCGGTTGACCATCGTACTTCCACGGTAAACCGATTCCCCGGTAAGCAAGTAATGTAGCGAACACCCCAAACTGTAGATGTCGGAACGGGCATCGGCGGTGTGCGTGTCTTTCGCTTGTTCCGGTGCCATGTAATCGACGGTGCCCATCACTGAGCCATCTTGTGTTAACTGTGTGGCCGGGATCTCGTGGGCTTCGTCTTCGATCCGGGCCAACCCCATGTCCAGAATTTTGATAGTACCTTCTTTGTCGAGCAGCATATTGGCGGGTTTGATGTCACGGTGAATGACACCTTTGTTGTGGGCGAACTTCAAACCCTTCGCCGCTTGCAGAATATAATCGACGGCGAGATCAACCTTAAGCACACCTTTTTTTTTCACAACCGCTGAAAGATCAATGCCTTCCACATACTCCATCACAAAGTAATGGACGCCTTTTGCTTCATCGGCGTCATAAGCGGCAACGATGTTTGGATGGGTCAGCTTGGCGGCTGCTTGAACTTCACGCTGGAAGCGTTGGATCGATTGTGTATCTTTAGTCATCGCAGCGGGCAGAGTTTTGAGAGCCACTTGCCTTTTCATACGACGGTGCTCAGCCAGATAGACATCGCCCATTCCGCCGGCCCCGATCTTATCCAGAATGAGATAGTTGCCCAGCAGCAGTTGCTTTCCTTTGCCCTGAAAAACGAACTTGGCTTGAAGCCTGGTGACTTTTTTGTGTTTCACAAGCAGCTTGGCTAAATCTTCGGCCGTCTTGGAGGCTTCGCCCTGCGTCTCTTGAAACGTAGCGGTATCAGCCGCGGAAAAGATACCGCTTTCATCAAGCTGAGCCACAAATTCTTCTAGTGTGATCGCCATAAACTCTGATGGACTAAAGTATTAAGTACATATTTAGGAAGGCTAATTACTGTAACCAAAAACCATACTCAATGCAAGAAATGAAACATTGACGCAACGATGAATTGTAACCTTAAAGCGCGGTCAGCCACGCTTTATTACAAACCAACTGCGTCTATTAAAAAGAGACTCTGGCTTGTGCAGCACAAGGAGTGCAAAGTTTATTCGTTAAAGGGTTTAACGCAGGCTAAACTCAATCGATCTACCGTGATTTGGAAGATATTGAAAGCCGTGAACTCTTCATAACCTGCAAAACCGTATTACTCAGTTTTCAGTGTTGCTGATTCGACCAGAATCAAAGAAAAATGCTTCGCCAGCGCCTATAGACTCAGATTATGATTTATTTCTTGTATAGTGGCTCAATTTCGCAATTTTCAGACCGCTCTTAATATTAATTTATGATCACGAATTTCAATTTTGGAATGACAATGAACGAAATTTTACAATCAAAAAATAATCGTTCTCGCAATTTGATGATTGTCATTTTATTACTGTTCACGGCGATGACAGCGGCACGTTTAAATAAACTCTATTCCTTCGTCCCAGATAGTGCCGACTATGTATTGATGGCTCGAGGGCTCGTTAACAATCTTAATTATCGCCAAATCGATTTCCCCGGGGAACCCTATTTCACAGTACGTCCTCCCGGGCTCTCAATGTTACTCACCCCGGCTGCGATCATCTCTCCCTATAATGCGATCTTTGCCAAGCTCACTGTGATGCTTACCGCGATCATGATGCTTGTTCTACAGTATGTACTGATGCGTCGTCTGGAACATGATGAAAATGATTTACAACCAGACCGCAAGAGTTCCATTGCCTGGCCGATTTTGTTTGTCATTCTCCTGATTGCTACTAACCCGCATATTGTCTTTTTCTCAACCATCATTATGAGTGAAATTCCTTTTATGGCCTTTAGCCTGGCAATCATCTATCTAATTTCCCTTGATGAAGAACGGATTAGCAAACGAAACCTGATTCTACTTACGGGTTTATTAATGTTTCTGCCATTGATTCGTAACGTTGGTATTGCGTTAATTTTGGCAATCGGAATCTGGTCCATTACCAAAAGAAAACGCTGGCCTTATCTGATCTCTGTGTTCTGCTCCTCTGCTACAATCATTCTCTGGATGCTACGAAATCATTTTCTCAAATCAGATTTTTCCACTTCGTCGACGATAACCGTTATCAAAAGCAATGGAGTCGGTGGAACATTACTTTCGATGTTGAATCGATCTTTGAATTATTTTGAAAGCGTTTGTCAAAGTATTATTCCTGACACACCGGGAGTGATCCCAACTTATGAACGATATCTTCTTGATGGAAATCATGTGCTCCCCGGCCCGCAACTCATCTATTATTCTATCAGTATTTTCGTCATCGCTATTTCTGTTTACGGGATGCTGAAATGCTGGGAAAGGGGGGGAGCTCTCAGCTTACTCTATATATCAATCACATTTGGAATCCTTTCCTTATGGCCCTGGATACAACCGCGCTACATCCTTCCGCTGATTCCGATCATCCTCGCGTTTTTACCAATTGGATTCATCTCCCTTGGAAAACGACTGGCGTCAAAAAGGCGAAGGACTGCAAATATTTTTGCTGGAATTATTATCCTGTCTGGCATTTCATTGGTTTACTCACAAGTAAAAACTGATTACAGCATGATCTATGCAAATCAGCAATTCATTTCTAAAGATGAAGAGTTTTACCAAACGCATTTTCCGTCCAGTCACTTTAGTAATTTTGTCGAAGCAGGGCATTGGATCAAGCAGCACACTTCAAAAAACGCCAGAATACTCACCAGTCGTCCGGAAGTTGCCACCACTGCTAATCGTTTTCAAAAACAAATTTATTTTGAGAAAACAAACCCTGAAAAATTGCATGAATTGATTCAATCATTCAAGGCCAAATATCTAGTTAGCTATGATCAAATTGCAGGAGCTGTGTTTCCAAGTCACTTGCTTGACAATGATCTTATCTATCGTCTGACTCCCGTTTATCAAAAGTTGGGAGTCATCGTTATCGAAATACAACCAAACTATGAAGGCACGATCCGACACCAATACTGGCAGGAAAATGAGTCAATGGATCTCGCCAGGCAGAAATACGAAAAGTTTCCCCATCGGCTTTCGTCTCAGATAGGTTATCTTAAACAGTTACTGGCAGCAGAGAAATATGTGGAATCCATTGAATTCGTCCTCGCACGACCGGAAGTCAGTGATGTCACACTCGTAACTTATCTAGGCTGGGCTTATATAGGTAATCGACAATACCAAGAGGCGCTTGAGGAGTTTTCGAGAGCCACTCGATTGCCTGGGCAGGCATCATTTAGTCAATTAATTCGAAGAGGAGGAAGACTTTCTCAGAAAAAACTGGCTAACAAAAACACCCCGGATCAAGAAGATCAATCAGATCATCAGTTGCGGTTGGCAAACGAATATTGGAAATTAGCAAATTTCAAAAAGACTCATGAACTCACGCTAAAAGTACTAAAATCAGGCAAAGCAAGCCAAAACGAAATTGAACAGGCGCGTGTTTTGCTAGCTCGTCTGCACTTACTCAATGGGGACAAGAAAAAGGCCGCTGATGAATTAGATCATATCCAGTCAGCAACGAATACCGAAGCCATGACTTTGCGTGAGATGCTCAATTTGGAAAATTCACTGAACTCAATCCTAACAAAAAGTAACGTGATTCAGAAGGAAAACTCGCTACGCTTAAAACCGAAGCCCCGTGCGTCAATTTTGAAATTGGTCTCGATATACGAATCGCAAGAAGTGCCAGGAAAGGCGCTCAAGCTATTGATACAGGCCCACGAGCTCGCGCCTGATGACGGGCAAATATTAAACTTGCTGGCAAAATATCAACTCTTCTACAATCTGATACCAGAAGCTGAAGCAAGTTATCTGAAGCTCATGGAAACAATGCCCGATGATCAAAACATCAAGGCGGCATTGGTAAAAATCGAAGAACTAAAAAAAGTCCCCCATTTCTGAGAAGCATAGTGAGGGCATGTCAGAATCAAGTAAAGAGAGCCGCCGAGGAGAGTCGAACTCCTGACCTACGCATTACGAATGCGTCGCTCTGCCAACTGAGCTACGGCGGCTTTGATTTCATGTCATACTCTATGATTCAACAATCAACCCGCAGGTTCACTCGATTGAAATCTGCTTGAGATGACTCAGAGCATCTCTGCTGAGATCTACTCTGGCGGTAGCATACCCCTTTTTTCTGTCTTTCGAAAGGATACTGTCCCCATTTCGTGTCTGAAAATCTGATTTCTCAGGTGAATTTGACTATGGAAACAGGGATGAAAAAACGTGATTGACGGATGAAACTTGAGCCTTCGCTCTTCTTCCTCATTTATTCTGTTCAGGCTAGAGTCCTCAGAACAGTCGCCTTTTATGCTTGCTGAAAGGTCGGTGTTTCGCCACAATCGAGGGAGAACTTTTCCTACCCTGATATTCCAGCCGGAGACAACCCCATGCAAAAACTGGCAAAAGCCTGCCTGATGATTGTTTCAATTCTAGTATGCTGCCCTGCCCTGTATGCGGCAGTGCCACCTCTTGATTTCAAAGGGGTCACCGAACAGCATATTATGATCCCTATGCGGGATGGAGTTGAACTGTCTTCCTATATTTATATTCCTGATGGGAAAGGTCCGTGGCCTGTCCTGATGGAACAGCGGTATGCTGGTCTCACTGCGAAAGGCACGCGAACGTCTTTTGCAGAAATGGCGTCACACGGTTATGTGGTATGTGGCGTCAACTTCCGGGGTTCACAAAAATCAGAAGGGACCTGGGTTGGTTATCGGGATCTGCAGTGGGGAGAAAAGCGGGACGGCTATGACGTGGTTGAGTGGCTGGCTAAACAACCCTGGTCGAACGGAAAGATTGGTACTTTTGGTAGTTCGCAGGCAGGTTATGCTCAAAACTATCTGGCGATCACACAGCCGCCACATCTGGTTTGTCAGTTTATGATTGATACCGGATTGAGTTTGTATCATGAAGGTTATTTTATTGGCGGGGCAGCGAAACCTGAAAGATTCAAAGGCATGTCTGCCGTCTGTCGTGTGCCAGCTCATAATGATGCCTTGATGAAAGAGTGGTTTTCGCATCCTGATTATGATGATTACTGGAAGGCGGAAGATTGCACACTCCATTTTGACAAGATGAATGTGCCCTGCTTTACCGTAGGAAGCTGGTATGACTATATGTGTGTCGGTTCTGTGCAAAGTTTTATCGGACGCCAATACAAAGGTGGCCCGAATTCGCGCGGGCAACAGAAATTGTATGTGGGTCCCTGGTTACATGGTCGCTTTAATAAGGTCAATAAAGTCGGCGAGATGCTTTACCCTGACAACGCTAATTTTGACATGATGGCAGAAATGATTCGCTGGTTCGACCATCATCTCAAAGGCGTCGATAATGGAATCGATCAAGATCCAGACGTGCGTTATTATGCCATGGGGGCCGTTGGCGAGAGTGGCGCTCCCGGAAATGAATGGCGTGCGGTGAAAGACTGGCCTTTGAAGACGACAGAGACATCCTACTATCTACAGCCGAAAGGAAAACTGTCACTGGCGAAGCCTGTAGAAACAGGCTCTTTCAGTCAGATCATCGCCGACCCATTGAACCCGGCAAAGATTCTGGGACGCGGTTTTCCCGGAGCCCGCGATGCACGCGTGGTGGAACAACAGGAAAACGTCCTGACGTTTTCGACGGGGCCCCTGGCTGAAGCTGTCGAGTGGACTGGCAATGTCAAAGCCGAACTGTTGGTCTCCTCTTCTGCAAAAGATTCGGATTTTATAGTACGCGTGACCGACGTTTACCCCGATGGTCGTTCGATTTTAATCATCGATATGATTCGACGTGGCCGTTATCGTGATGGATTTGAACAACAGAAATTCATGGAACCCGGTAAAGTTTACAAGGTGGCCTTTAACGTAGGCTGGCTGAGTCAGGTATTTAATAAGGGTCATGAAATTCGCGTCACGGTGACTTCTACTGGAGCTCCTTTTTACGAGCCTAATCCGAATACCGGAGAACCGATCACGATTGAATTTCCTGATAAAGTCGTCGTGGCAAAAAACAAAATACATCACAGCCCGAAACATGCGTCACGTATCCTGGCCCCGATCAATCCTTAAAGGAATTACCACGAATAGAACAAAAACCATACAATTTAATATTCACTCGATACGAGGAACATCATGCATCAAAATAGAACAGATCGCCGGCAGTTTATTGCAGGAACCGTAGGCGCTGTAGTGGCACTGAGTGTTGGTCAGTCAGCACAATCGGCAGACTCGAAACCCAAACAGGAATACTACGAGCTGCGTACCTATCGAATTGCCGATGCTGATAAACAGAAGATCGTCAGCAATTACCTGGAAAATGCATTACTACCCGCTTTAAAACGTGTGGGCATTACTCGTGTGGGAGTCTTCAAGGAGACGGAAAGCAAAGGCGATCATTCTCTGTATGTTCTTATTCCCTACACGTCGCTGGATCAATTTTCAAGTTTGAATGATGTACTGGAAAAGGACGCAGACTATCATAATGCGGCTGAAACCTATTTTTCACAACCGAATAAATCGCCCGCTTATAGCCGGATTGAAAGCCGACTGATGAAGGCTTTTCAGGGAATGCCTGTTTTGGAAACTCCCCAGGGTAAAGCCCCTCATCTATTCGAATTGCGGACCTATGAGAGCTCTAATGAGAAGCTGGCCCGCTTGAAAGTGGACATGTTCAATCAGGGAGAAATCGACATCATGCGCGATGTCAAACTGGGACCTGTCTTTTTTGGTGAGATGCTAGTGGGGGATGACGTGCCCAATTTGACCTATATGCTTTCTGCCCCGAACAAGATTGCCCACGAAAAACATTGGGACGGTTTTCGAGCTCACCCTGAATGGGATCGCATGAAAAAAATGGATAAATACAAGGGAACCGTCTCCAAAATCAGAAACTGGTACCTTGAACCTTTGTCCTTTTCTGGAATTCAATAGTTCTTTCGAATCAATACAGGGGAAAGCCTGCTCTCATAAACTAACTGGCAGGATCTGAGAATTTGACAGATTTATTGAACAAACTCTAAAATTCTATGCGACAAGCCGCGCGCGCAGATAAGATAGACAATTTAACGTAAGTTGTTTGTTTTTAACACGATATGACAATAGTCAAAACTTATTATCGGTTACTCCATGTTAAAGGCTGACGGGGAGGCATCTCGAATCTATAAGGAAACTGGAATTATCCCTAAAGGATGTTAGATTCTGATGCTGATTCCGTCTATTCTAGTGCATGTGAGTTAGTCGAGTTTTGTTAATCTGGCTAAAGTAAGCAGAGCCATTAACACTCTCCAATAGACTGAGATTATTCCTCTTCAAGCGTATTGGAATTTGCATGCCGAACAAGCAGGCCCATGAGTGGTCGGCGGAAATTGAGGCGGTATATTTACGAGAAGGTCGAGAAATTTGGGCGTTACTTTATGCTCAATGCTCCGATTCAGATCGTGCATATGACGCACTCCAGGAAGCGTTCGTACGTTTACAAAATCAAGAAGTTAAATCTATAAGAAATATCCGGGCCTGGGTTTTGACTGTCGCTCAAAATTGGTTGCGTGATGTTGCCCGTCGGCAAAATCATGCAGCACGGTCTGCAGATTTTTTAGATAATATTGTAGGTCAGAATTCAGATCCGTTAGATGATCTGAATAAAAAAGAGAGAAACAGTCAAATTCGGCAATCACTTCGACAACTTCGAGATGAGGATCGTGAGGTTCTTGTCCTTCGTTATGCACTAGGATGGTCGTCTAAACGAATGTCAATTGCTCTTGATACTTCGACGTCTGCAATTGACATGAGGCTTTCTCGTGCGAGAAAGCGTCTTTGTGAAGAGTTGCAAAAAGTGGGGATAGATCATGAAACCGTTTGACACTTCAGGAATGCTCGAAAATGATGATGAGCTGGAGAGTGTTTTGCGCGATTATTTCCAGCAGGAAATGCCTCTGGAGTTACTTGAAATTCCTGAAGTCACAGATGAAGAGTATGAAAAGCGATTTATGCAGATGCCCCGTTCGGATGTCACTGCTTCTGATCGTTTCGAAAAGAGGCAGCATCCACAATTCAAAGTAGGTCTATTGATGTTAGGTCTCTGTGTCTGTCTGATGATTGGATTTTCTGTCAGCCGTTTTTTACAAACAGATCATGTGCCTGTCGTTAACAATTCCATAAATCAACTGAAACCAAACCAACCGACAGAAAACGCCCCGGTTTCTTCGGATTCTAGAAATTTGGAATCTGCAGAGTCAGTGGCTGTTGTCAATCACGGTGACACAACCCTGGATATGTCTGATCAGAAAAACGTACATGAGTCAATTGATCTTACCCTGTATAACACTGAGCATGGTCCAATTGAACAGAGAACAGAAATTTCCTGGACGAATATTACTTTTCAAAATCACAAAACGGGAACCAATATGGAAATGTCAATGCCGGAATTAACGATTGACTTTGTCCCCGTTAGTAAAGCCAGACTTTCCTTAATCAATGAAGAAAACGGAAACGAACAGTAGAATCCAAGTTAGTTTTATTTAGAGCACTTTTGCGATTAGCGGATAAGCAGGAATATATAATTCGGGCCACAAAAAGTTATTTCTGATTCCAGAGTTTTTGAATTCAGGAATCTATGGAGTCTCTTTTTGTCTCATTTCCAAGGCACTACAATGAAGAAACAATCTCCATGGCTCATCATATGCGGAGTGATATTCTCCGTTTTGACAGTTCAGCAATCATTCGCTGATGATCTTCCTCTGGAAGCGCGGAAACCCGGGCAAAAAAATTCTAAACCCGCCGCTTCCTCTCAACTGAAAATGATGCCCGCAAACAAGGCTATCATCCAAAATGCCCGCGGTAAATTTCGGGTCACCACTCGTGCGACCGGCGAAACCGACCAGCGAAATTTTGTAGGTATTGTTACCGAACCTGTTCCTGCCGCGTTGGCAGCGCAATTGAATGGTATGATGAAGTCAGGACAGGGCGTTGGTGTTAAGGTCGTGTTACCTGATACTCCCGCCCATAAAGCTGGATTTAAAACCTATGATGTTCTGACTACATTCAATGGTAAAGCGATCACTTCCTCAGATATTCTACGTAAGTATGTGATAGAGTCTGGCAAAAACAGTCAGGTAAAATTTGGCGTGATTCGCGCTTCGAAACACCAGATCATTGAAGTCACTCTCATCCAAAAGCTTTATCGACATTTTAAATATTCGGTAACTCCGCTGGGTAAAAACGGAGTTCCTTCAGTCATTGCGAATAAGCAACCTGCAACAACTCCGATTGATCCAAATGACCGTATTGCAACTCGTTCAAGTAAGTCTGATCCTGTTGACCGAGATCTGTCACTGGGATTTAGCCATGCTCCCGTGACCACCACTCATAATCTGAGCCTGCTGTTTATTGGTCGTGTAAAGGGTGGCTACATTGTTGAGGTCAATTATCAAGACGCGCATGATCGATTGCAAACACATCAATTTAAAGGCAATGCGAATGAGATTCGTGAGCAGGTCACTGATATGCCAAAACATGTGCAGATGATGATCAACGAACGATTGAAAGATTTAAAAATGGCGCTGCGAGGCAAAGCCACTTTTCGACTTCAATTGAAGGGACACATGCAGGGAAATGCCCGATTTATTCGAGTATTTTTAAGCCGCGCCACAAAAGATAAAACGGTAAGAATGGTAGAGTTGGACCATCACCTGGGTAAACGTCCGGCATTGAATATGAGCCAGATTATGGGAAATCAAATCTTCTCAAATGAGCTCACTAAACTGAACCCCACTATTCAGGAACAAATCCGGGTTAACTTACAACGAATTCGCATTCCCACCGCGCAAGTGAGGGTGGATAACCCAATTTAGTTCTGTTTCTAAATTCCGTTTGAAATAATCAAAAAAGCAGCCTTTTCCTATTGAGAAAATGCTGCTTTTCTTTTTGCACCCCTCATTGTGAATCAGGCTTATAGAAAACCGCGGCGTCTCTGGTTGCTGTAGCGTTGCAGGGAATCTTCAATAATGGGAAAGGCCGCTTCCGCTGACTGGAATTCTTCCACTTCGACCGTTTTGCCTTCCAGCATTTTATAATCCTGAAAAAATCGTCGCAGCATCGCAAGACGATGTGGGGGGAGTTCTGCCGCTTCCGTAAAAGGATTGTATTCCGGATCATTTACGGCAACAGCCAGAATTTTATGGTCAGGTTTACCACTATCGATCATTGTCATCACGCCGATGGCTCGTGCCTCAACGATGGTGAGAGGATCCACGGGTTCCTGACAGAGTACCAATACGTCGAGCGGGTCGTCGTCTTCTGCCAGAGTCTGAGGAATAAATCCATAGTTAGCCGGATAATGAACCGCCGAATAAAGCATTCGGTCGAGTCTTAAGAGACCCGTTGTTTTATCCAATTCATATTTCACTTTGGAAAAAGTGGGAATTTCAATCACGGCTGTGAAATTACGAGGTAAATTTTCCCCGGGAGTCACATCATGCCAACAGTGAGTCACAAATACTCTCCTGAATCAATAGCTTGATAGGATAGAAAACTGGCTGATACCGAACACCATCAGCTAATTTACTTTGAATAATTCCACTTTAAAGTTCAGCGTGGCATTCCCTGGAATCACGGGCGGAGCACCAGTTGCACCATAACCCAGATCCGGTGGGATCTTCAGTTCGATTTCTCCGCCTTCACCAATCAACTGCAAACCCTCGGTCCAGCCTTTGATGACGTTTCCCAAAGGAAAGGAAATGGTTTCCCCACGTTTGTAAGAACTATCAAAAACGGTTCCATCTTCGAGCGTGCCTTCATAATGCACGGTCACACTATCCTGAGCACCTGGTTTTGCATCGCTGCCCGCACGGACAATTCGATACTTTAATCCTGAGGGTGTTGTTGAGTAGCCTGGTTCGCTTTCGTCAGTCACTTGAGTATCCATTTCTTCTTGAGTTTTCTTAACAGGGCGTGATATCGAATCTGTGACAGCAGGTTCGGCCTGTTTTCCCTGTTGTAAAGAGTTCCCACAACCTGAAATTGTCAGGCAGATGAGACTACAATAAATTAAAAACGGAATTTTTTTCATTCTTATATTACCTTCTTTTCAGGCAAACTATTATACTTGCAACCCTATCTACAGGAGCGGCCCTGACCGATAACATAACTTATAGGCCTTCGGGTTGCACTATCAGAGAGTCTTACTTTTCACGACTTCAGAAAAAGAATGAACCATTTGGCTGATTATTTATTTACTTTTTCCCCTGCTTCAGAAATAGCCTGAACCTCATGCGAATACATGGGGTCTGAGCAGTGCTGAAAAAGACTGCTTCTATCAATCTACCAAGTCTTATATGAAAAACTCTGGAAATGACAGATCTTGTCCACATACGTTCCGCAAAACATGATGATATCAGCAGGCTGGCTGAGTTTATTGTCCCTTTTGTGGAGCAGGAAAAAATTCTACCTCGCACCTCTGATGAGTTAGATGAGCTTGTGGAAACAGGATTTGTCGCGATTGAAGGAAACGACAAAATCGTCGGTTTTGCTTCACTGGAGATCTACTCGCGAAAAATGGCGGAAATTCGGAGCCTGGTCGTGGCGGAAGATCGACAGGGAACAGGCATCGGCAAGAAACTGGTTACCGCTTGCGTCGAGAGGGCTCGTCAAAGAAATATTTTGGAAGTGATGGTCATTACTTCCTCAGACGACTTTTTTCAAAGCTGCGGTTTTGATTTTACATTGCCGGGAGAGAAAAAGGCGCTCTTCATTCAACCTCATCTGAATGAAAAATCTTAAACGCTCTCGTTCCTGGATTATTTCTTCACAATACTGGCTTTGGTAATGTAATCCAGACGGGGAAAGTCCTGTTTCAGGTATTGATTTCCTTCGAGTTGAATTCGCTTTTGCGATGGCCCTCGCCCATTGGGGGCTCCCTCGCCATACCCCTTATAGAGCGCATCTACCACTTTCATACCCTCTTTTGAGATGTATCCAAAGGGTGCAAAACCATACTTGTCCAGGCGGCGGTTGTCGCCGTAGTTAATGAAAATTTGTGTCGTTCTTGAATGAGGGGTTGATGTTTTTGCGAATGAAACATAACCCTTAAGATTTTGTTTCATAACGGGATCGTCCTGTATAGTTTGATCACGCCATTTAGTTTGCGTGTCCGGGTTACCATTAATTCCCACCTGAGCCATAAAGCCTTCTATCACCCGAAAAAAAGCGCAATCATTATAAAACCCGGAATTCACCAGTTTGTAAAACTGATCGGCGCCATTAGGACACCATTTGCGAGTGACATCAACATAGAAAGTCCCTTTCGTGGTCTGCATTTTTACACGATATGTTTCGGGAGCCTGAGCCGGGGCCGCTGTTGTAGTCCCTACGAGAAAAGTAGAAACCAAGGCCATTGTCGCAAACAGAAAAGTTTTTACTGAATACACCAGTCATTCCTTTTGATCAATCAGGGGAACGGAAATCAATCAACGCCTATCGAAGTCTAATTGATTTCAGGTGTTTGCAACAAGAGCGATTCAGAATTCCCGGCAGGGTAGTATCAGGGCTTGCCGCGTTATTGAGATGCATAAAAAAAGCCGCCGCGAATCAGGGGGGGAGAATTCGCGACGGCCAGAGCCCGGGGCTGCTGACGATCAGCCCCACTGCAGATCCCGCGATCTGCAAGTTCCTGGAATCGCCAGGATATCCTGACGATTCCTGTTTCCTTTAGTATCCAAGGAGTGCTTCTTCTTCTTCTTCCTGAATGATGATTCTGGGGGTGACCATCATCATCAAGCTTTCGGTTTCACGTCCGACACCAGTATTCTTGAACAGACGACTGATGTAAGGAAGCTTATTTAAAATTGGCACACCAGCCATACTGCGTCCTTCACGGAGTCGTTTGACACCACCCAGGAGAACAGTACCACCATCGGGCACACTGACTGTTGTGGTTACAGTAACCTGTTCAACAACGGGCTGCTGGATCGTAGTTGTACCTAGACCACCACCACCGTTTTGACCTTGCTGGCCCTGTTGACCTTGCTGGCCTTGTTGGCCACCTTGGCCACCAGCACCTCCCTGACCACCGATTCCACCGACGCCTTGTCCGCCGCCGCCACCAAAGTTTCCACCACCTTGCTGACCAAGACCACCACCACCTTGTTGACCTTGCTGGCCTTGTTGGCCACCACCTGTTTGGCCACCCTGGAAGGAGAAGGTAAAGACGTCTGTTACATTGGTAAAGTTTGGATTAACAGAGAGTCGTACATAACGTCTGTCTGCAGAGATCACAGCTGAAACTGTCAGTGAGACCCCTTCAGGAATATTAGCGATCACAGGTGTAAACCCGACAGAGAAGTTACCTACTGTGGGAACCAGACTGATCACGAAAGGTCGTGACACGTTACTGGTAACAAAGGCAACCTGACCGTTAAAGAGTGTTACTTTCGGTGCAAACATCAAGTTAGATCGTTCATCAGCCTGAGCAGCATTGATGAAGAAGAAGGCTTCGATGTCGCTCAGAATAGCCAAACCAACATTCACACCAGCGTTTGCGTTAAAGCTTCCAAACTCAGGTACACCGATTTCAAATGATCCCTGTCTGAATTGAACATCCAAATCTGGTGTAAACGATTCTGGAGAAGCCAGACCTACAACAGTACCTGCCTTAGGCCAAGTATCATAGTTAAGTAGCGTTCGTGTGGGTGGATCACTAAAGGGAGCAACTCCCGATCCACCTGTCTGTCCTGACGTCGTTTGACCTTGCTGACCTTGCTGTCCACCACCTTGCTGGCCACCACCACCATTTTGGTTTGCGGTAGTATTTAGATCTACCTGACCAAATCCGGGAACAGCAGTTCCATTATTGGTAACAGTAGGGTTTCCGACTGTGTCCTGAATATTGAAGTCGAAGTCGACACCAATCCGCTCAAAGAATCGGTCAGAAACCGTTACAAACCGAACTTCAATTGTTACCTGCAGGTCCTGTAGTCTTCTTAACTGTTCGAGCAGGTTAGCAATTTCATCGTGTACTTTTTGTGTTTGACGAATGACCAGACTCAATGTCGTCTCGAAGGGGCGTACACTACCTGCACCACCAATTTCTTCCCAGGAATCGGGTTCAACCGTGGAAACGATCAGTTCTGTAAGTGAATCAAAATCAATATTTGAACCACCGCCGGCTACCTGAGATGTGGCACCGCCACTGCTCCAGGGATTGGCACCGCCGGGAATACCACCCATGACGGGATCTGCCACCTGGAAGTTACCGGGAGCAGCTTGATTTCCACCAATGCCTGCCCCATAACCGATGGCGCCCATCTGACTGTAGGGATTGCTTCCCAGATTTCCACTGGAGGCAAAGTTCGGAATCGGTACGACAAGGTCTGCCACAGGATAAGTTTGTGTATTCAGAGTCCCTTGTTGACGAATGCGACTGGTAATTTTCAATACTTCATTATCAATCGTGTAAGACAGATTCAATGGTTCGAGAAGCAGATTTAAAGCACTTCTCAGCTTAATACCATTCACGTTAATCGTGACGGGGGCAGAAGGAGTGACTCCCTCTTCCTCTAATCCCTGTGAATCAAGAAAGATGTTAATGCCGGTCAATGTTTGAACGTTGTTCATCACTTCCGTGAGGGGTTTATTCTCAAACTGAAGATTTACAGGACGATCCAGGCTTTCTTCAATCTGGATTTCTTTTTCTGTTTTCTGCTTATGGTTTTTCGCATGATATTTGTCACGGCGTTTTGTCAGTTCAGCCCATTCTTTGGCTCCACCAGGACCAAACTTAATGTCGGAAGTGTAAGCATCTGCCAACGCTTCTTCCACGTCGTTTAACTGTTTCCAGACATTCTGTTCTTTACGTTCACGCATGTTATTGTTTGAATCTTCACGCGATATGAATTGGGCTTTCCATTTCATAGTTGTAGTAACAGGATTCTGGGGATCAAGATCGACGGCCTGCTTGGCAATCACTCCTGCTTCGGCGTATCTACGCTGTTCTATTAGTTCGTTAAATTTCTGAACCAGTTCAGCGAGTTCCTGTTCGACACGGATTTTTGTTTTAATTCTTTGATCAATATACTCTTCCACTTCCGTGTTACGCTTCTTTAATTCTTCCAGAGGTGCAACCTGATTGCGGAAGGAATCAATTGACTCGCGTGTTCGTTGCAGAGAACCGATCAATGCTGACGTTGACTTTTTATTGAGGCTGGAATTTTCTACTTTCGCCAGTGTTTGATCAATTACTTGCAAAGCATCTGACGGAGCAGATTCACGCATTCTTTCTGCTTTGAAGATGGCATTCAATACCTCAGATCGCAGGCGACTAAATTCAATCGCCTGTTTCTGTTCAACCAGATCAATCGTGCTGGGTTCGCCGGAGCCTTCATTAGTAGAACCAGTCTGATTCTTCACCAGCTTGATTCTATCAGCCCGACCAGGAGCCAACTCACGGACGGCATCCTGAAGTTGTTGTGCACGATGTGCATCGAGTTTCTCACCAGATTGATACGCTGCTAAAAATGACTGATAAGCGGCTTTACGGTTACCCTCGGAAAGTCGTTGCATTCCCAGGTTATACAATTCCAGAGCAGAAGCACCGGGATGAATCACGGCAATCTCACTGGCAGTATTGTTTTTCATGCGAGCTACAGAATTGGACTGACTGCCCTTTCTGTTTTCCAGATCGCGTAATATTGCCTGTGGGCTATCCTCACCCGGTTTGAATTCTACGCCAACTTTCAGTGCTTCCTGAGCATTGGCCTGGGCAGACTCGAAAAGACGAGCCTTAAGATCTGTTCTAGCTTGCGCAACTAGTTTCTGTGAGAACTGTTTTTTACGTCCATATTCTGCAGCGTAAAGTTGTTCACGTGAAAGTCCTCCGGGCTGACCTGCCATTTTGCGAATGTCTGCCAGAACTTGTTCTGGACGATCTTCAAACAACGAATAGGCTGTATTTATTTTTTGTGCGGTTTCTGCTTTTTGACGCGCTTCGATTGCCTGCCCATTGGCAAGATCTTTGCGTGCATCAGCAATCAATTGCCGTGCATATTTACCGTCAGAATTCCCATTCGTCGACTGGGATGTACCAGGATTCAGTCTGCTTTCTGAGCTGGCACCAACACGTTGAATAAAGGCGGTTGGAGATTCTGTGTCAGGAGCAAAACGGATATCGAGTGTTTGAGACAATTTCTGAGCAGAAGAAGCAAGCATCAACGCTTCATCTTTATTACCCTGCTGCAAAGCAACTTGTGCCTGTTTCATCAATCGATTGATTCGTGGACGGACGGCATCTTCATTCTGCTGTAATCCTTTGATTCCAGAAATGGTAGCCGCTTCATCAGAAATTCGATCAATGGCAGAAAGTACCAGTTCAGGGCGATCATCAAACAGGTCATAAGAAACCTGCATCTGTTGTACCTGTGACACTTTCATGCGGGCACTATCGAAATCACGTTTTTTAATATCGAGACGAGCCGTGCGCAGTAATTCTGTTGCCTGTGCTTTGGAAGACCCTGGAAGCGTGGCTACGGGAGTAGCCGGATTGGCACTACCTGCCAATGAACCACCAGATTGGGCGCGTTTAATCTCGTCGAGAATTAATTCGGGACGATCATCAAAGAGTCGATAGGCTACATCTTCAAGCTGCATTGCCTGGAGTGCCAGTTCGCGAGCCGAATCGTTTCGACCAGACTGCATTTCAGCACGAGCCTGCAACAACAGTTTTTTTGCCCGTTCTTTATTTGCGGATCCAGTTTGCGCGATCTGAGTTGATTTTTTTGTCTGACCGGCAAAAATTTTCGTACCGGTTTTTCGTTCAATTTCAGCAAGAATATGTTGAGGACGTTCTTCGAACAGTTTATATGCAACATCATAGTCTTGTGCCTGTATCGCGATGGTTCGAGCATCATCATAATTCCCGGCGTTTAATGCCTGACGGGCCTGCTTGAGCAATACAGTAGCTTGTTCTTTTTCAGTCAGCCTTTTAGTCTGGCTGCCATCAAATGGATTCGAAGCAGAATTTTCAAACGGGTTATCATTTGCAGATTCTTTAACATTGCCAACCTGCACGATCCTGGAATCGGTATTTGAGAATCCACCAGCCTGTTGAACTTGAGAACCTTTTTGGCTTCTTTGTTCTGCACGTGCGATCGTAGCCAGTACCTGTTCTGGTCGTTCATCAAAGGGACCGTACTCTATCTGCATGGCTGCAGCCTGGCTTGCTTTTTGGCGTGCCTTGGCTAATTCATTCAATTTAATATCTTCGCGAGCTGACTTTAACAACTGACGGGCCAGTTGCTTCTTTTCGTCCAGAGTCTTACCGGCTGCATTCGAATAGTTTCTGGAAAAGTCTGTATCAGAAGCAGGAGACTGTGCTCGTACAATCTGTTTTCCTCGAGGTGCAGCTGCTCGCTGGCGAGCACGACCCAGGTACTCGTTCATCTTGCGAAACTCTGCTTGAGACAATCGCCCGGGTGAGACAGAAGCTTTTTCAAGCACTTCCACCGCTTCAGCGAATTGTCCTCTCTCGTAATATTGAGTCCCGAGACTCAGATAGTAACGAGCCGAGCGTTGTTGACGCCCCGCGATCGGTTGACCATTATTCTCGACATCAGCAGCGACCTTCCTGGTCGTGTTGCCAAGATTGGCCAGCCACATTGACGCTGCAATCAACGTCGTACAGGCTAGTACTCCAAATGCCTTGCCCAATTTAGGTCCCTCCTTCAAGCCAGAACACCAACTTTGATTATGTTGTTTTTGAGGAGTCATCATGACTTCCAACTCGCTATCTAAATATGAGTGGGATTTTAATCCGAAATCCAGATTTAATGCCATACGAATATTTCGAGAGACAAATCTAGATTTAAGAAAAACGAAATGTTATTGAATCTTTGCACGATGGCAAATTTAACAGATAACTTTGAGAGAAATGAAATATTGAATTGTTTTTTGAGATAAGAGAGAAGTGTGAGCGGTTAATAATCGATTTGTAC